>NZ_JBSGZI010000004.1:0-161401 GCF_053610945.1 Streptomyces sp. NPDC054849 | reverse complement strand
CCGGCGGGCCCCGGGCGCCGTTGCGTCCCCGGGGCGTGTATTTCGGATCGTGCCGGGCCCGCGCTGCCCGGCACGATCCGAAGGACACGCCCCACCTAGCGCCTGGCCGGGATGCGTTCCGCCTCGGGAGCGGAGGGCTGCGGGTGAAGGAGGGCGATCGACGGCCGACTCGGCGTGCCCGCCCGGATGTCCTGCATTCCGCGCCGCAGGCCGTCGCGCAGGAGGCGCCCCAGCGGGCGTTCGACGAACCGGTGGATGAGCCAGGCGAGCAGCACCATGAAGGCGGTCACCCCGATGACCAGGGGCACGGGCGCGACCTCGCGGCGGAAGTGGTGGATGAAGGTCAGCCCGGCCAGCATGTGGATCAGGTAGAGCGGGTAGGTGACCGCTCCGGCGTGCGGGAGCCAGCGCCATCGGATGCCGTCGAGGGCGCCGAGCGCCAGGGCCGCCATGACGATGAAACCGAGCAGGATGATCACATGGGCGGGCCAGGCCTGCGTCTGCTCGGTGGTGGCCCGGCCGAGGCTGGCGAGCATGCGGGCGTGCACGTAGTGCTGCGCGAGGAGTACCTGGACGCCGATGACGGCCCACAGCACGGCGTTCGGCCCGAATCGGCGCATCAGGTAGAAGGCGATACCGGCGATGAAGTACGGGGAGGCGGACGAGGCCGCGAAGAAGGACAGCACATCGCTGTCGGCGGAGGGGGCCACGACGCCGGCCAGGGTCCATATCCCGCAGAACAGGACGCAGTTGCGGTAGGTCACGCCGCGCATGACGACGAGCGCGAACAAGACGTAGAACTTGAGCTCGACGAAGAGGGTCCAGTACGCGTCGTCGATGTGGGGGACGCCGATCCCGCCCTGGAGCATCGACAGGTTCACCACCACGTCGCTGAACGCCTCGACCCGCCTCACCTCGGGCCAGTTGAACAGCACGAGCGCGGTGAACACCACCGCCGCCCAGTAGGCGGGGAAGAGCCGGGAGACCCGGGACACCGCGAAGTCGCCCACCGAGCGCCCCCAGGCGCTCATACAGATCACGAAGCCGCTGACCATGAAGAAGATCTCGACTCCGAGCCAGCCGTAGACGGCGAACCGATGGGCGAGGGGGAAGACGCCGGCGGTCGGTTCGCCCCAGGCGCTCTCCAGGGCCGCGTAGTGGTAGAAGAGCACGGCGAGTGCGGCGACGACCCGGACGCCGTCGAGAACCGCCAGGCGCCCGCCGGGGGCCCCGGCACGCGTGCGGCCGCCCGGCTGCGATGTTCCGGCTGAACTGCACGCGCTCATCCCGCGACCGCCCCCTCGAAAGTACGACTGTCCGATGACCGCCGTAAGATCAGGGAACCCTACAGCGCAGGTCCGGACGGTCCACAGGGCCGGGTCGGGCAGCCCGGGACGTGCACCCCGTGTGCCGGGCGCGCGCCCTGCTACGCGGTCTCCGCGGTCTCCATGGTCTTCGCGGTCTCCATGGTCTTCGCGCGCTCCATGGTCTCCCCGCGCTCCGCGCTCTCCGCGAGGGCCTCGAACCATGTGGGCTCGTCGCGCAGGGCCCGCTGGATCCGGTCCAGGGAGAAGGGCGCCAGCGGCGGCAGCGCGTCCACGTCGAACCAGGCCACCTCAAGGGACTCGTGGTCGTTGGCCCGCGCCTCGCCGCCGGTCGCCCGGCAGCGGAAGGTGATGTCCTGGAACTGGCAGACGTCACCGTTGGGGTAGGTGATCGGGTCGAGCATCTGTACGAGCACCACACGCTCGGGGACGCAGCGCACCGCCGTCTCCTCGAACACCTCGCGCACGGCGGTCTCCGCGGGCTGCTCGCCCGGCTCGGCGATGCCGCCGACCGCGGACCACTGCCCGTTGTCGGAGCGCCGGCCGAGCAGCACCCGGCCCCGGTCGTCGAAGACGATGGCCGTGACCCCGGGCAGCAGGAGCAGCCGGTGCCCGGCGGTGGCACGGATCGCACGGATGAAATCGGGAGTGGTCATCCCCCGAGCCTACGAGGCCGCCGGGCCGGCCCCCGCCTCATGCCGCCCGGCGGGCGCGGATCCGGCCGGTCAGGAGCCCGCCGAGGCCGCCGGCGGCGAGCAGCAGCAGCACGTACTCCGGCAGCGGTCCGACGACGGTGGCCGGGGTGCGGCCGGAGCGCAGCGGGATCTCGGCGACCAGCGCGTCCGCGGTGAACATCTTCGTCTCCGAGACGATCCTGCCGTCGGGGCGGATGACCGCGCTGACCCCGCTGGTGACGGGGACGAGAACCGTCCGGCTGTGCTCGACGGCACGGACCCGGTCCATGGCGAGCTGCTGGTAGGTCATCTGGGTCCGGCCGAAAGTGGCGTTGTTGCTCGGGACGGCGATCACCTGGGCGCCGGCCTGGACGGTGGAGCGGACGGCGTCGTCGAAGGCGGCCTCGAAGCAGGTGACCATGCCGATGCCGCTTCCGGCCATGTCGAAGACGCCGGGCGCCGTGCCGGGACCGAAGTCGCGGCGCACCCGGTCCACGTCGGAGCTGAAGAGCCGGACGAAGGAGCGCATCGGGATGCGCTCGCCGAAGGGCTGGATCTTGCGCTTGTCGTAGGTCGCGGTGGGGCCGTCCACCGGGTCCCAAAGGATCATCGTGTTGCGCAGCGGGCCGGTTTCCGGGGCCACGACCGCGCCGATCGCGACGGGCACGCCGATGGCCTTGACCGCACGGTCGATGACGGCGTGGGCGTCGGGCTGGGCGTACGGGTCGAGGTCGGACGAGTTCTCCGGCCAGACGACGAAGTCGGGCTTCGGGACACGGCCCGCCTTGACGTCCTCGGCCAGCTGCACGGTGCGCTTGGCGTGGTTGTCGAGGACGGCGCGGCGCTGGGAGTTGAAGTCGAGACCGAGGCGCGGCACGTTGCCCTGGATGACCGCGGCCACGACGGTGCCGTCCTCGGCCGCGTCCGAGACCAGCGGACGGGCGGCGAGGCCGGCGCCGATCGGGGCGGCGATGGTGAGGGCGGCCAGGGCTGCCGTGGTGCGGCCGGGGTGGTCGCGGGCGATGCGCAGGGCTTCGTAGAGGCCGAATCCGCACAGGGCGACGCCGAAGGAGAGCAGCGGGGTGCCACCGAGGGCGGCCAGAGGGGTGAACACGCCGTCGGCCTGACCGAAGGCGAGCTTGCCCCAGGGGAATCCGCCGAACGGTGCCCGGGCGCGCAGGGCCTCGCCCGCCACCCAGACGGCGGCGGCGAACAGCGGCCATGCCGGGAGCCGGCTCACCAGGGCGACGCCGAGGCCGGTGAGGCCGATGAGGAGGGCTTCGAGGGTGCCCAGCGCGAGCCACGGCACCGGGCCGACCTCCTCGCCGGTCCAGACGAGCAGCGGCAGCAGGAAGCCGAGTCCGGCGAGGGTGCCGAGACCGAAGCCGGCCCGGGCGCGGCGGCCGTACAGGCAGCCGGCGAGCAGGGCGAGGGCGAGGGGGGCCAGCCACCACAGGGGGCGGGGCGGGAAGCTGAGGTAGAGCAGTCCGCCGGAAAGGGCGGCGAGCACGGCACGCACCACCCAGGCGCCCTTCCGCTGCGCGGGGGCCGGGGCGCCGGCGGAGCCGGTGGCGGTGGGCATCGCGGCCTCGGCGGGGGGTCCGTCGGCGGACTGCGAGGGCTCGTTCCCGGCCGCGCGGGTGACACTGCTGCTCATCTGGCGGAGTGTACGTCCCCGCACCTCGGAGACCGGTAAGCGCCCGGGCCTGTCCTCCGGACAGCGCTCCGGCGGCCCCAGCAGGAACCGGAAGACCCGGCAGGGTCCGAAGGAACGGCAGGAACGGCAGGAACGGCAGGGACCGGGAGACCGGCAGGATCCTGCCGGATCCGCAAGACGCGGGCAGGATCCGCGAGCCATGCTTCAGCGGGCGAGGGCGCGCAGGCGGGCGCGGATGACCCGGACGGCGCTCTCGGCGTCGTCGACGGTGACCGTGAAGAGCTTGCCGTCGACGAGCCTGAGTTCCAGTCCCTCGCCCCGCCGGACGATCACCCCGGTGCCCTGCTCCGGGCGCCAGCGGCAGCCCCAGCCACCCCACTGCTGGGGGGTGATCCGGGGGAGGAACTCGGCGGAGGCCACCTCGGTGAAACGGATCTTGCGGCGCGGCAGTCCTATGTGGCCGCAGCGCACTTCCAGGGCCTCGGAGTCGATGGTGACGGCGACGTGCACGAAGGCGAGCGTGCCGTAGAGGATGAGCAGCCCGGCGGCGAGGCAGCCGGCCACGGCCATGAGGAGCGGCACGAAGCCGGAGGTCCAGGCGTTGTCGACGGCGAGTTCGATACCGAGCGCCACACAGGCCGCACCGGCCCCTGCGAGCAGCCACTGCACGCGGTTGGAGGCCCGGCCCGTCCAGACAGGCCCCGGGGGGTGAACCGTCATGTGTAGCAGCGTACTCACGTTCCGCTTGACCGCCACCGTCCGTCGTCCACCCGGTTCGTCGCGCGGCGGCCCGGTGCCGGGCGCCGCGCTCATCCCTCATCCGCCGTCGGCCTCGTCCCTGCCCTTGCCCTTGCCCTTGCCCTCGCCCGTCGGCCCTCAGCCGCCGGGGAGCAGGCCGACGAGCGCATCGCGCAGGGCCGGGCGGCGGGCGGTCATGAAGCGGTGCAGGTTCCGGGAGCCGAAGGCGATGCGCTGGGCGCTGCGGCGGCGCTCGGTGTCGTACGCGCGCAGGGCTCCGGGCAGCCCGGCCGGCTCGGCGGTGGCGACGGCCCGGGCCAGGGCCTCGGCGTCGAGCAGCGCGGTGCACGCGCCCTGGCCGAGGTTGGGCGTCATGGCGTGGGCGGCGTCGCCGACGAGGGCGACCCGGCCGCCGGCGACGAAGGTGGGGAGGGCCGGGTGGAGGTGGCGCATCTCGTACCGGATCCACGTCGCGGGGTCGGTTTCGGCGAGGAGGCGCGGAATGGGGTCGTGCCAGTCGGCGAAGGCGTCCCGCACCTCTCGGGCGGTGGTGGCCTCGGGGACGGTGGCATACCAGTTGGTGCGGCCGGGCTCGACGGGGGTCATGCCGAAGAAGCGGCCCTCGCCCCAGGTCTCGCCGTAGAGGCCGGTCTCGAATCCGGCGATGCCGATCCAGGCGACCGTGCCGATCGGCCGCGGTCCGCTGTTGCGCCCGAAGTGCGTCGTGCGGACCACGCTGTTGATCCCGTCGGCGCCGACGAGCAGGTCGGCGGCGAGTGCGGTCGGGTCGGTGAGGCGCTCCCCGTACGCGATCGGCGCGCCGCCGAGCCGTTCGAGCGCGGCGAGCAGCGCGTCGATCAGATGGGGCCGGGATATGAGCAGTTCCGGCCGGCCGGCCTTGCGCTCGATCCGTTCGAGCGGGAGGGAGGCCAGCACCTTTCCGTCGGGGCGCCGGATCCGGGCGTCGCGATACGGGACCGCGCGCGCCCGCAGCGCGTCGCCGAGACCCAGCCGGTCGAGCGCGGCCTGGGCGGTGGGATGGATCCCGAAGGCGGTTCCGTAGCGTTCGAGTGCGGTCCGCCGCTCCAGGACGGTCACTTCCCAGCCCGCGCGGCGCAGGCCGATGGCGGTGGCGAGGCCGCCGACTCCCGCCCCGACCACGACCGCCGTACGCGCCCCGCGCCCGCTCCCCCGCCGCGTCCCGCTCCTGGTCCCGCTCCCGGTTCCAGTCCCGGACTCGTTCTCTGTGCCCATGGCTCACCCCTTCGCCTGCACGGTCCACGCCCCACGGTGTACGACCTGCGGTCACCACAGCCGTGGTACTACATCTGTGGTACCACGGCTGTGGTTAAGCTGGCAACGTGAATCAGGACCGGAGGGACCGGCTGCGGGACGCGGCCATCGCCGTACTGGCGGAAGCGGGCGGGCGCGGGCTGACGCACCGGGCCGTCGACGCCGCCGCCGACGTGCCGACGGGCACGGCCAAGAACTACTTCCCGACCCGTGACACCCTGCTGCGGGCCGTGGCCGAACGCTGCGCGGAGCAGTACCGGGCGCTGGCCGCGGCCCTGGCGGGGGCCGGGCCGGGGCCCGCCGACGCGCAACAGCTCGCGGCGCTGCTCGCGGGACTGCTGCGGGACGTGGCCGGGCCCGGGCGCCCGCGCGTCCTGGCCTATCTGGAGCTGCAGACCGAGGCGACGAGGCGGCCGTGGCTGGCCGCGCTGCTGGACCCGATCGCCTCGGCGGACTTCGCGGCGCACGCGCACCTGCTGCGCGCGGCCGGGCTGCCGGCCGGACCGGAGCAGGCCCGCACCCTCACCCTCGCCCTGCACGGCGCCATTCCCCACCTGCTCACCGGAGCTCCGGCCACCCTCGCGGCGGCCGGCCTGGACGACCTGGACCGCTTCGCCCGCACCCTGCTGGCCGCCGTCCGCCCCGAGGAGACCGCGTGAGCGTCGCAGGAGACACCGTGACCACCCGGCTCGACCGGGCGGTGGGCGCCGTTCTGGGCTCCGCGGCGGGCGACGCGCTGGGCGCGCCCTACGAGTTCGGCGAGGCCGGACAGTTGACGGCACGCGGGGAGGAGATGCGCGGAGGCGGCGGCTGGGATCCGGGGGAGGCGACCGACGACACGCAGATGGCCGTCCTGGTCGGCGAGTCGCTGCTGGAGCGGGGAGGTCTCGAACTCCCGGACGTCTTCGCCCGGTTCCAGCGGTGGGCGGCCGGTCACCCCAAGGACATCGGGCTCCAGACCGAGGACGTGCTGACGAACGGCGAGCCCTGGAACGTCGCCGCCGACCAGCACTTCCGGATCAACGCCCGGGCGGCCGGGAACGGTTCCCTGATGCGCGCCTCCACCTCGGCGGTCTACTTCGCCGCCGCCGGGCGGGAGGGGACCATGGACGCCGCGCGGCGGATCGCGGCGCTGACGCACGGCGACCGGGCCGCGTGGGAGGGGACGGCGGTCCTGCACGAGCTGGTTCGCGTCGCCCTCGACGGGACCGATCCGCTCGCCGCCCTTTCCGCGACGCTCACGGCGGTGCACCCGGACCACCGCGAGCGGTACGGCCGCGTGCTCGCCCCCGACTGGCACCCCGGCCTGGCCACAGAGTTCAACGGGGCGGTGTGGCCCTGCCTGGGCTCGGCTGTGTGGGCGCTGCGGACGACGACCGGGTTCGCGGACGCCGTCCGGGCCGCCGTGGACCTGGGCGGGGACACCGACACGGTGGCCGCGGTGACGGGGATCCTCGCGGGCGCCCGATACGGCCAGGGAGCGGTCCCGGAGCACTGGACGGCCGCGCTCCACGTGCCGCTGCCCGGGTTCGGGGAACGGGTCCTGGGCGCGGACGACCTGCGCGTGCTGGCTCAGCGGCTCGCGGCGGCCGGCTCCCGCTGAAGCTCCAGGCGCCGGCCCGGAAAGGCCGCGCGCAGCCGCCGGTCGTGCGTGACCACGACGATGGTCCCGCCGAACAGGGCCAAGGCCGCCTCCAGTTCCTCCACCACGGCCGGGGCCAGGTGGTTCGTCGGCTCGTCCAGCAGCAGCAGGTCGAGCGGGCGCTTCATCAGCCGGGCCAGTTCCAGCTTGCGGCGCTGACCGGCCGAGAGGGCGCGTACCGGCCGGGTGAGGTCGCGCGGGGTGAGCAGTCCGTATCCGATGACCTGGTCGGCGTCCTCCTGGCCGAACATCTCGACGGCGGACCGGGGTTCACGCGCCCACCGGTCGTCCTGTCGGAGCAGCCCCACGCGCGGAGGGGTCCGTACGAGGCCTCGAGCGGGCTCCAGTTCACCGGCCAGCAGGAGCAACAGGGAGGACTTGCCTGCGCCGTTGGGGCCGGTCACCAGGAGCCTCTCCCCCGGAGCGAGCGTGAGCGAGAGCGGTTCGAACCGTCCCGGCACGGCCGCACCGGCCACCTCCACCACATCGGCGGAGCCTTCGGTGAACCGGCCGGTGAAGCGGATCGGCTGCGGTGGCGGCGGAACGGGGTTCCCGGTCAGCCGGTGCAGCCGTTCGCGGGCGGTGCGGATACGGCTCGCGGCGCCGTGGGTCCGCGACCGGGCACGGAAGGCACCGGCGCCGCTGAAGCCGCGGGGCAGCTTCCGCGGGATCGTGGCGAACCGCCCGATGTTGGTGTCGGCGAGCCGCTCGGCGCTCCGGACCTCCTCGCGCCACTCCTCGTACTCCCGCTCCCGGCGGGCCCGTTCGGCGGCGCGGGCGGTGCGGAAGCCCGTGTAGCCGTCGCCGTAGCGGCGGACCGTCCGGCGGTCCTGGTCCACCTCCAGGATGGCCGTGGTGACGCGGTCGAGGAAGAGTCGGTCGTGGGTGACGGCGACGACGGTTCCACGGTGTGCGCACAGACGCTCCTCCAGCCAGGCCACCGCCTCGTCGTCGAGGTCGTTGGTCGGTTCGTCGAGCAGCAGCAGCTCCGGCTCGGCGGCCAGGGCCGCGGCGAGCGCCAGCCGGGAGCGCCGGCCGCCGGACAGGGTGGCGAGCCGGCGGTCAGGGTCGAGCCCGTCGCGTTCACCGAGGTGGCGCTGGGTGGTCGCGACGCGCCGTTCGGCGTCACGGCCGCCGCGCGCCTCGTAGGCGGCGAGGAGGTCCCCGTACGCGGCCAGCTCCTCGGGGCCGGCCCGGTGCAGGAGCAATTCGGCGGTGCGGATCCGGCGCTCCAGCCCGCGCAGGTCGGCGAGCGCGAGGTCGATCGCGTCGCCGACGCGGGCGGCCGGCGGGAGGTCGAGGGTCTGCGCGAGGTGCCCGAGGCGCCGGGTGCGGTCACGGTGACCTCGCCGTGGTCGGGCCTTTCCCGCCCGGCGAGGAGCCGGAGCAGGGTGGACTTGCCGGAGCCGTTGTCGCCGACGACACCGACCCGCTCGCCGGGCCGGACCGTACAGCTGACGCGGTCCAGGACGACGTGGGTGTCGTAGCACTTGGTGACCTCGGACAGGACGATCTGGGTGGAGGCGAGTGGAGTGCGCAAGGGCGATCCCTTTCAGGATGTGTGTTTGTACGAGACGAGCCGTCTCGTCTCTTTGGCTGCCTTACTGTAGGCCCGGCAGGGAACTGCCGCAAGACGATTCGTCTCGTGGGGAGGCGTCGAGGTGTCACGCCGGGGCGGCGCCCCGCAGACATCCGCCGACGGGCGGCCGTCAGTCCGGGTCGAGCCCTCAACCGCGATCGACCGAAGGCGACGGGCGGCGGCCACGGAAGCGCCGAGGGCGGCGGCCGGGCGGCAGACGATCCAGCAGTCGGGCCTCAGCTGGTGGGCAGGTTCGACCACGACCGGCGGCGCTATCCAGGCAGGCGCCGAAGGCGACCGGCGCGTCAGCTGACGGGCAGGTGCCGGAAGCGGCGGGGACGCGCCAGCCGCAGTCGGGCGCGTCCGGAGCGACGACCGCAGAAACCTACGCCTACGGGCGGCGTCACCCCGGGCCGGCCCTCAGCCTCGGAAGGCCCGGAGGCGAAGGGCGGCGGCCATCGTCAGGCCGAGCCCGGACGCCGGACGACTTCCAGCGGTGAGACCGCAGCTGACGGGCGCCAGCGGCGAGGGGCACGCGCCGCGACAGGCAGCGCCGAACGCGACCGGCGGCGCCGTCCGGCAGGCAGGACGCCGAAGGCGACGGGCACGCGCCAGTCGCGGGCGGGCGTCCAGAGCGGCAACCCGCAAACCTCCGTCGACCGGCGGCGGCAACCGGGGTCGGCCTTCAGCTTCGGAAGGCCCGAAGGCAACGGGTGTCGGCCACGGTCGGGCGCCGAGGGCGACGCCGGGTGTCAGACGATCCAGCGGGTCGGACCTCGGCTGACGGGACGCCAGAGGCAACGGGCAGCGCTAGCCGACAGGCAGGCAGGCAGGCAGGCAGGCAGGCAACGGAGGCGACGGAGGCGACGGGCATGCGTCAGCCGGCAGGCAGGCGCCGAACGCGACCGGCGGCGTCAGCCGACAGGCGCGCCGTGGCCCGCGAGCAGCCGGCCTTCGGCGTACCCGAGCGCCGCGGCGGGCAGGGTCCCCTGCCGCCCGCTGCGCAGGACGGTCAGCCGGCCGGTACAGGGAAGGTCGGGCTCGGGCCGGACGCCGAGACGGCGCAGCGCCTGTACGGCGACGGGCTCGGCGGATCCGTGGAAGACCAGCTCGGCTCCTTGGGTCCGCGCGGCGAGGGCGGCCCGGATGGGGCTCTCGGTCAGCTCGTAGTGCGTGCAGCCCAGCACCACGTCGGTGACATCGGCCGGGGTCAGCGCGGCGGCCGCGGCGACGGCGGCCGTCACGGCGGCGTCGTCGGCCGCCTCCACCGCGTCGGCGAGGCCGGGGCAGGGCACCTCGGTGACCCGGGCCCCGGCGGCGAAGTCGCGGATCAGCCCGCGCTGGTAGGAACTGCCGGTGGTGGCAGGGGTGGCCCAGATCGCCACCCGGCCGCCGGCGGCCGCGGCGGGCTTGATCGCCGGTACCGTGCCGATGACCGGGATGACGGGCTCCAGCTCCGCGCGCAGGGTGGCCAGGGCGTGCACGCTGGCGGTGTTGCAGGCCACGATCAGCGCGTCCGGGCGATGTTCGGCGGCGGCCCGGGCGACGGCGAGGGCCCGCTCGGTGAGGTCGGTGGGGGTCCGCGGGCCCCATGGCATCCCGTCGGGGTCCGAGGACAGGATCAGGTCCGCGTCCGGCCGCAGCCGGCGCACCGCCGCGGCCGCCGCGAGGAGGCCGATTCCCGAGTCCATGAGCGCGATCTTCACCGGGCCACCTTAGTCGACACCGTCCTGGCCGGGCCCGCCGTCCCGAGGCCCCGCCGCGCAACACAACCCCTGCCAGCCCGGCAAAACCGGGGCCGTCACACCTTCCGCCGAGCCCGGAGACCGCACACACGAGCCAGAGGCCGCCCCCGATCCGAGGTCCCAAAGCCGCAGGTCACACCCGAGCCCGGGCATCCCCGGCCCGATGTCCGTCCGGACCACGGCACACCCAGCCCGGAGACCACCGCGCGGGGGCGGGCGCCAGGCGCGAGAGACGAAGCCGACCCAGGCTGCCGTCGGCCCGAGGACGGCAACGGTCGCACCCCGACCAGAGCCCCGCCCAGGCCACCACCCCACCGAGGCCGGAGACCGCCGCACTGAGGCTGGCGGCAAACCCAAGGCCGCACCCGACCCAGATCCGCCCTGACAGGAGTCCAGAGGCCGCCCCGCCCACCACCCCGCCCGGGCGCCAGTGGTCCACCCCGATTCAGACTCACGCCCGGCCCAGACGCAAGAGGGTGCACCCCGACCAAGCACCCCGCCCGGCCGGACGCAAAGGCACCCGGCACTCCAGCACCCTGGCCAAGAGTCCCGCCCGGACGCGCAGGCCCCGCTCGGACCGCACGCCTAATCCGGACGGGAGGCCAATGGGCCCGGGCGCCAGTGGACCTCGCCAACCCAGACTCCCGCCCTGCCCAGACGCGAGAGGTTGCACCCCACCAAGCACCCGGCCCGGCCGGACGCCAAAGGCACCCCGGCACCCCGGCACCCCGGCACCCCACCCAAGAATCCCGCCCGGGGACGCGCAGGCCCCACCCGGACCGCACGCCTGACCCGGACGGGCCGCCCCACCCGGACGGGAGGCCGGCCCCAGCAGGACGGGAGGCTCCCACCCCGGACGGGAGGCCGCTGCACCGGACGGGAGGAGGCTGCACCGGACGGGAGGCCGCCGCACCGGGGTGGCTGGATGCGAGACACGTCCACCGGGGCCCGGCACACTGCCGCCATGGGCCTCCTCACCGCCGCCTGCGCGGCCTACGCCTCCCTCGCCGCCTGGCTCTGGCTCACCCTCGCCCAGGGCATGTTCTGGCGGACCGACGTCCGCCTCCCCCCGCGCACCGCCCCCACCCACTGGCCGTCCGTCGCGATCGTCGTCCCGGCTAGGGACGAGGCCGAGGTGCTGCCCCGGAGCCTGCCCTCGCTTCTCGCCCAGGACTATCCCGGCGAGGCCGAGGTGATCCTCGTCGACGACGGCAGTACGGACGGCACCGGCGGCCTCGCGCTCCGGCTCGCCGGGCAGCACCCGGGGCTTCCGCTCACCGTCACCTCCCCCGGCGACCCCGCACGCGGGTGGACCGGCAAGCTCTGGGCGCTCCGCCACGGCATCGCGCTCGCCCGCACCGCGCACGCCACCGAGCCCGACTTCCTCCTCCTCACCGACGCCGACATCGCGCACGAGCCCGACAGCCTGCGCGAACTGGTCGCCGCCGCGACCTCCGCGGACCTCGACCTCGTCTCCCAGATGGCCCGCCTGCGGGTCGCATGCGTCTGGGAACGGCTCGTCGTACCCGCCTTCGTGTACTTCTTCGCCCAGCTCTACCCCTTCCGCCGGATCAACCGGCCCGGCTCCCGCACCGCGGCGGCCGCCGGCGGTTGCGTGCTGCTGCGCACCGAGGCGGCCGTGCGAGCAGGGGTCCCCGACTCCATCCGGCAGGCGGTCATCGACGACGTCTCCCTCGCCCGGGCGGTCCACCGAGCCGGCGGCCGGATCTGGCTCGGGCTGGCGGAGCGGGTGGACAGCGTGCGCCCGTACCCCGCGCTCGCGGACCTGTGGCGCATGGTCTCGCGCAGCGCCTACGCGCAACTGCGCCACCAGCCGCTCCTGCTGGCCGGGACGGTCGCCGGGCTGGTGCTCGTCTATCTCGTGCCCCCGGCCGCCCTCCTGGCGGGTCTCGCGACCGGGCACCCCGTCCTCGCGTGGGCCGGCGGTCTCGCCTGGCTGCTGATGGCCGGCACCTACCTGCCGATGCTGCGCTACTACGGGCAGCCGGCCGCGCTGGCTCCACTGCTTCCGTTCACGGCGCTGCTGTACCTCCTGATGACCGTCGATTCGGCCGTTCAGCACTACCGGGGCCGCGGCGCGTCCTGGAAGGGCCGTACCTATGCCCGGCCGAGTGACGCCTGAAACCGCGAACTACTGCCCGACACAGCGTCATCCGAGGTCACCGCATTGTGACGCTGCGTCAGTACGAAGTCGGTGCAACGCACAACCGGTGAGTACGAGTAGGAACAAGCTGGGGTGGAAGTGACGAATCGTGCACGTGAACGCCAAGTGAAAGGTGTGGCTCTGACCTGCGAATATGCAGGTCAGCGCGGTGTTGACGACACCTCGCTATGGACCCCGTGAAGTCGTGGGCTTAACTTAGGTCCCATGACCTCCCCCCGCTCCACTTATGGCGGCGGTTACTACTCCGCGCCCTCCTTCCCGGACACCCCCATCTACGACTCCCTCGTCGCCGAACGCGGCACTCCGCAGATCGCCCCGATCCGCGTCCCGGCCGCCTACGACTCCCCGAGCGCCGGTTACTCGAGCGGTGGGTACCTCCCGGCCCTCGCGTCGTCGTTGCCCGCCCTTCCGCCTGCCCCTCAGCAGGCTCCGGCGTACGGATACCCGTACCAGCAGCAGGCCGCGCCGCAGCCGATGCCGCTGCAGCACGCGCCCGCCCCGTACATCCCCCAGCAGCAGCCGGTCGCGGCCCGCGCCGGTTACATGCCGCAGCCCCAGCCGCAGCAGCCCCGCCCGGTCGCCACGGCCACCGGCTACGAGGCCATGCGCCCGGCCGCGCCGCGTCCGATGCAGGTGCCCGCGCCGGTGCCGGGCGCCTTGTACGAGGACCCTTACGGCCGCCCGTACCAGGGACGTGGTTACTGACCCGGTCCACGGAAACGCGGAGGCAGCGGAGGGGGCTGGCAGGATGCCCCCATGTCGAACTTGCACGTCCAGGCGCTCCACGTCCACCCCGTCAAATCGCTGGCGGGGACCGCTCCCGAGGAAGCGGTCGTGGAGCCCTGGGGACTGTCCGGGGACCGGCGGTGGGCGCTGATCGATCCCGAGGGCACGGTCATCACCCAACGCCGTCATGCGCGGCTGGCCTTGGCGGCGGCCCGTCCCGCGGGCGGCGGTCGGATCGCGGTGACGGCGCCGGGCATGGCGGAGCTGGTCGTGGAGGTGCCCGAGCCGGGTCCGCTGGAGCCGGTCGCCCTGTTCGGGAAGAAGGTCGAGACCGTGGTCGCGGCGGGCGCGGCGGCCGACTGGTTCAGCGCGTACCTGGGCGTACCGGTACGACTGGTACACATGGACGATCCGGCCGTACGCCGTCCCGTCGACCCGGACTACGCACGGCCGGGCGAGACGGTGAGCCTGGCCGACGGCTATCCCCTGCTGATCACCACCCTCGCCTCGCTGGACGCGCTCAACTCGCTCATCGCGCAGGGGGACCATCCCGAGGAGGGTCCGCTGCCCATGAACCGGTTCCGCCCCAACGTGGTGGTCGCCGGGGCCGAGCCGTGGGCGGAGGACGGCTGGCGGCGCGTCGCGATCGGTGACGCCGTCTTCCGCGGGGCGCGGGAATGCGGCCGGTGCGTGGTCACCACCACCGACCAGGCGACGGCGGAGCGGGGCAGGGAACCGCTGAAGACCCTGGCCCGGCACCGGCGGATCGGCAGATCGCTCACCTTCGGGCGGCTGCTGGTGCCGGTGCGACTGGGCACGGTGCGCGTCGGCGACGAGGTCCACGTCCTCGATGGAGACCAGGACGACGTCCTCGGCTGACCCCCGGGGAGTCGTCCCGCGGCACGCGACCGGCCGACCGGAATGACACCTTCGGGGGGCTCAGCGCCCAGGCTGGAACCAACCGGCACGACCAGGCCGTTGGAGCAGTCAGGACATGTGGGCACCCACAGGAAGACGGGCAGGCACCGGATCGGATGCCACATGTCTCGTACGTCCCGGAATGCGCGTCTCCGGGACATACGGAAGGCCGGGACGCGCAGACAGACGGAGACTGGCACAAGTTGGGGGAGCCGGACCGTGCGGACAGCAATGGGTGTATGGCGCTGGCGGCGCAATCCGCTGCGCCGTCCGACCGACCTCTTCGAGGCGTGGGTGGCGTTCGCCGCGATGGTGTGCGTCCTGGTGGTGGCTCCGGCCATCGGCTGGGTCGCGGGCCTGCGGGTGGACGGCACTTTGCAACAGGCCGCGCACGAGCAGCGGCAGGAGCGTCATCTCGTTCCGGCGGTGGTGGTCCGGCCGGTCGCGGAGTCGGTCGCGGGCGCGTCCGCCGATCCGTCGGCGCAGCGGACGGCCCCGCACCGTACGCGGATCGTGGCCGCGTGGACCGCGCCCGACGGGAGCAGCCACCAGGGCACGGTGCCGGCCGCGGAGGAACCGCCGCGCCCCGGCGACCGGTTCCGGATATGGACCGACGCGCGCGGGCGGCTGGTGGGGCAGCCGCTCGACCCGTCCGCCGCCGTCTTCCACGCGGGCACGGCGGGCCTGGCCGCCGCAATCTGCGTGGCCGCGCTGGTCGAGACGGTCCGCCGGCTGGTCGTACGACGCCTCGTGCATCGGCGGTACATACGTCTGGACCGGGCCTGGGCGGCCGCCGGACCGGACTGGGGCCGAGCAGGTGCGGGCAGTTGACATGGCGGCTCACCGTCTCCGCGCGCGCTACGGTGGAGCGGCCGGATCGGTCGTTCCGGTCGCTTCGGTGGCTTCGGTGGTCTCAGCCGCTCCCATGGCACTGAGTCAACCGGCTGAACGGCTTCAGCGGTTCCCGTGACCACGGTGTCTTCGGATTCCAGTGGCTTCGGTCGTATCGGCAGCGCGAGTACGAGGGTGGGGGCACGACAGCACCATGGTTCAGGGCACGGTCCAGGTGACGCACGGCGGGTCTACGCGGTGGCGGCGCCGCTCCGGTGAATATCCGACGCTGACCGCCGCGCTCGCCGTCGCGGGCGACGGAGACGTGCTGTCCATCGCCCCCGGCACGTACCGGGAGAACCTGGTGCTGCACCACGCCGTCACCCTGCGCGGGCCGGAGGGCGGGCTGGGATCGGTGCGGATCGCCCCGCTCGACGGGGTCGCGCTGACCGTGCGCGCCTCGGCCGTGGTCCAGGACCTGTATCTGGAGGGCCAGGACCGGGCGGCGCCCGCGCTGCTGGTGGAGGACGGCTCCCCCGAGCTCACCGATCTGCGGGTGAGCACCCGTTCGGCGGCCGGCATCGAGGTCCGGGGACCCGGGGCCCGGCCCCTGGTCCGGAGGTGCACGGTGGAGAACCCCACCGGCGTCGGGATCGCCGTACTGGACGGCGGCGGCGGGGTCTTCGAGGAGTGCGAGGTCGTGGCCGCCGGTCAGGCCGGCATCTCGGTGCGCGGCGGCGCCCGGCCCCGCCTGGAACGCTGCCGCATCCACCACGCCACGGGCGCGGGCATCGCGGTCACCGGGGAAGGTTCGGGCCTGGAGGCCCTGGGCTGCGAGGTGTACGAGGTCAAGGGCACCGGTGTGCAGATCGCCGCGCGCGCCACGGCCCGGCTCACCGACTGCGCGGTGCACCGCACCTCGGCCGACGGGGTCACCCTCGACACCGACGCCGTGCTCACCCTGGCCGGCTGCGACATCCACGACATCCCGGAGAACGCGGTCGATCTGCGGTCCCGTTCGGTGCTCAGCCTCACCCGCACGACGGTGCGCCGCTTCGGCCGCAACGGCCTGTCCGTGTGGGACCCGGGCACCCGGGTGGAGGCCGAGTCCTGCGAGATCCACGACAGCACGGGCGACTATCCGGCGGTGTGGATCAGCGACGGGGCCACCGCCTCCCTCGACTCCTGCCGGGTCCACGACGTGCCGGACGCACTGTTCGTGCTGGACCGGGGGTCGCGCGTCGACGTGGTCGACAGCGATCTGTCCCAGGTGCGCAACACCGCCGTCTCGGTGAGCGACGGAGCCACGGCGCAGCTCGACGACTGCCGGATCCGTGAGGCGGCCACCGGCGCCTGGTTCCGCGACCACGGCAGCGGCGGCACGCTCGCCGACTGCACCATCGACGGGGTGCAGACCGGCGTGATCGTCACCAAGGGCGCCGACCCGGCGCTGGAGCGGTGCACGGTCACCTCGCCGGCCGAGGCCGGTTTCTACGTGTCGGCGGGCGGCCGCGGCACCTTCACGGCCTGTCGGGTGGCGGGCAGTTCCGGCTTCGGCTTCCACGTCATCGACGGCTGCCGCACCATGCTGGCCCGCTGCCACACTGAGCGCTGCGCCCGCGGGGGCTACGAGTTCGCGGAGGACGGGCCGGTCGCCGAGGAGTGCACGAGCGACGAGTCCGGCCCGCGTCTGGCGGCCCAGTCGGCGTCGGGCGGCGCATTCGCCGGGGCCCAGGCGGGGATCCGTACGGTCACCGCGGCGCAGACCCCTGTGGCGCAGATGGCTCCGGCATCGGTGTCACGGCCCGCGGACCGGCCGGAGGGGAACGGCGTGGCGGCCGCGCGGGGTTCCGGCGAGGTGCTCGGCCAGCTCGACGCCCTGGTGGGCCTGGACAGCGTCAAACGCGAGGTGCGTGCGCTCACGGACATGATCGAGGTGGGCCGCAGGCGGCAGCAGGCCGGCCTCAAGGCCGCGTCGGTGCGCCGCCATCTGGTCTTCACCGGCTCCCCGGGCACCGGCAAGACCACGGTCGCCCGGCTGTACGGGGAGATCCTCGCCTCCCTCGGCGTGCTGGAGCGCGGGCACCTGGTCGAGGTGTCCCGGGTGGACCTGGTCGGCGAGCACATCGGCTCCACGGCGATCCGGACGCAGGAAGCGTTCGAACGGGCGCGCGGAGGGGTGCTGTTCATCGACGAGGCGTACGCCCTGGCCCCGGAGGATTCGGGCCGGGACTTCGGACGCGAGGCGATCGACACGCTGGTGAAGCTGATGGAGGACCACCGGGACGCGGTGGTGGTGATCGTCGCCGGGTACACGGCGGAGATGGACCGCTTCCTGACCGTCAACCCGGGTGTGGCCTCGCGGTTCTCCCGGACCATCACCTTCGGCGACTACGGGCCCGGGGAGCTGCTGCGGATCGTGGAGCAACAGGCGGAGGAGCACGAGTACCGGCTCGGGGAGGGCACGTCCGAGGCACTGCTGACCTACTTCACGGAGCTGCCCAAGGGTGCGGCCTTCGGCAACGGCCGCACGGCGCGCCAGACCTTCGAGTCGATGGTGGAACGGCACGCGGGGCGGGTGGCCCAGCTGTCGGAGCCCACGACGGACGACCTCACCCTGCTGTTCCCGGCGGATCTGCCGACGCTGCCCGCTCTGCCCGCTCCTTGCTGATGCCGAGCCGCTGACCCGGTACGCCGGCCGGGTCCGCCACGACGGCCACCTCGGTCACGTCGGTTACTGCGGCCACCTCGGCTACGTCGGCCCGTGCGGCGGCGTCCAACCGGGCGAGCAGGGCTTCGCGTTCGGCGGCGAAGGCCGGATCGGCCTGGTAGTCGGAGTGGCCGAGGATCGGGGCGGGCAGCGGGTAGCGGGCGCTGCGCCCGTAGGCCAGCGGGTCGGCGAGCGGGCCGTGGTCCACGCCCTGCCCCGCGCCGGGAAGCGCCGGGCCGCCGATGGGGTCGGTGGCCCGCCAGAGGTTGCGCCAGCAGTCGACCTCGCGGTGCAGGGCGGTCAGCGGCCCGGGGCCGAAGTAGGCGGGGAACCATCGGCCGTAGAGGCGGGCCAGCGGGGATCCGTACGTCAGCAGGCCGACCCGGCGGCGGGCGGACGGCGGCAGTTGCCAGACGGCCGCCGCTGCCAGCACGCTGCCCTGGGAGTGGCCGGAGATCACCAGGCGGCCGCCGGTGCGCCCGGTCCAGCCGGCCATCCGCCACGTCAGGTCGGGGACGGCGCGCTCCGCGTAGCAGGGCGGCGCGAAGGGGTGGGCGGCGCGTGGCCAGAAGGTGCCGACGTCCCACAGGATGCCGATGGTCCGGCGGGCGGCGGCATCCCGGTAGGCGCGGCGTCCCCAGGTGACGAAGAGGACGAAGGCCAAGCCGATGAGCCAGGATCCGGCGTCCTGGGCGGCGCGGGCGGCCGGCTCCAGCAGCCGGGACCCCCGGGCCGCCTCACCCGGCACCTCTCCGGTGAGCCAGGCTCCGGCGAGCGCGCCTGCGCCGAGCAGCAGCGTGATCCCGGAGACGGCCGCCACGAACCAGGGCGCGGAGTCGGTGAGCGAGGCCGCGGTGCGCACCGCGGCGATCCGGCGGCTGCGGGCCCTGTCCGGGGTCTCCCCGGGATATTCGGCAGCCACGGTCGCGGCCAGCCGGCTCCGGGCGCGGGCTCCGCGCACCGCGAACCAGGCGGCGAGCAGCGCCAGTACGAGGAGCAGCGGGGGCAGCACGGCGGCCTGCCAGGACAGCAGTACGGGCGGGCCGGGCAGTGGTGCGCCCGCCATCCCGGGGGTGGCTCCCCCGTCGAGCCAGTCGGCGACGCGCTGGGCGACCCCACCGGACATCACCCCGCCGAGCGCGCAGCCGAGCATGGCGACGGCGGGCCCGCCGAGGCCGTGCAGGGCGGCGGCCGGATCGGGGGCCCGGCGGTGCAGGTACCGGGCGACCACGGCGAGGGCGAGTACGCAGGCGCCCTGCCCCAACATGAGCACGCCGAAGGCGAAGTCCCCGGGGAGCCGCCCGGCGGAGGTCCAGCCGGGGCGCGACCAGCTGGCGTGCGCGAGGACGGCGGAGAGCAGGACGAGGGCGGCGCCGGGGAGCAGGGTGACGGCGGCCCGGTCGAGCCGGTGGTCGGCCCGCGCCTCGGTACGGCCGCGCCGGCAGACGACCCAGGCCACGGTGACGGCCCCCACGGCGAGCAGTGCCTGCGTGACCCAGCCGAGGGCTTCGAGGACGGGGGCGCCGGCCCGGCGGTCGTAGCGGGCGGTGGGTACGGCGACGGCCACCGCCACGGTGAGCAGCCCGGCGGCGGTGTGCGCGGCGCGCAGCCGGGCCACGAGCCGTCGTCCGTACCAGAATCCGGGGCGGCCGAGCGCGGGCGCGGTGTCCGACGCGGTGTCCGGGTCGGTGGCGCCGGCGGGCGGCGGCTGGGACTCGTAGGCGCTCCAGGTGCGGTTCGACAGGTACCAGAGCAGCCCGGTCAGTGCGGCGGGAACCAGCGCGCAGAGGGCGAGGCGGCGCCCGGGCTGGGCCCACCAGCCGCCGCCGGGCGCGAGGAAGCCGAGCCGGGAGCGGGAACCGGTACAGGTGCCGGATCCCGCGCACTGCCAGGCGAAGAGATCGAGCGCGACCTCGCAGGCGGCCGCGATCAGCAGCACGGTGAGACTGAGCGCGAGGATCCGTACGAGGACCCCGTACGTGCGCACCGCGCGCGGCGCGGGGTCGGCGGCGGCCGTCGCCGGCCGTGCCCAGTGGGCGAGGTTGGCCACCATGAAGGGCAGGAGCAGCAGCCACAGGGCGCGGGCGCCGTTGCCGGAGGTGAGCCGGGACCAGCAGTAGGCCTCGGGGACGGGCCGCCCGGCGTACCGCTCGGGGTGGGCTTCGGCGTCGGCGTCCTCGGTGCGGCGGAAGACCGCCGCGGTGGAGTCGCCGGTGACGCGGACGGTGCGAGGGTCTCCGAGCAGCTCACCGGGGGCGGCGCCGGCGACTCCGTGGACCAGGAGTTCGAGGGCGAGGGGCGTGTCTGTCGGGGGGCGGTCCGGCACAGCGGGCCTCCGCTCGCGGGGCGGGATCAGCTCGGATCCAGCATCCCGCGCCGCGGCTTTCCTGCCCAGGCCCCGCGCCGCGGAAATCCGTCGCGCGGGGGCGGACCGGCGCGGAGAACAGGGCGAGAGCGCAGCGGACTTCTGGAGGGCGCCCGGCTATGGTGACGCGCACGCACGTTCAGAACCTCACCCAGGGGGTACCGCCATGGCTCGCCGACTCCGCCCGGTGGGGCTGGACTTCATCGACGACGCGCCGGTCCGGCTGGTCTTCGCCACCGAGGCCGCGGCGCCGCCCGAGGCCGTGTACCAGGCGCTCGCCGAAGAAGTGGAGGGCTGGCCGCGCTGGTTCGGTGCGGTGACCCTGGCCCGCCCCACGCACGGTGGTGCGGGCCGCGAGGTCAGATTGGCGGGCGGGGTGCGCTTCCAGGAGACGATCATGGCCGCGGATCCCGAGCAGCGCTACGCGTACCGCGTCGACACGACCAACGCTCCGGGCTTCCGGGCCCTGTTGGAGGAATGGCGGCTGACGCCGGCCGGCTCCGGCACCCGCGTCCGCTGGACCTTCGCCGCGGACGGCTCGGCCCCATTGCGTTTCGGCCTGACCGCCGCCCGCCCGGCCCTGGGCCACTCGTTCCGCGCGGCGGTCCGAAACCTGGACCGGCGGCTCACCGCTCGGCGCGGGGCGGATCAGTAGCCGTCGAAGGGGGCACGTGGGGCGGGCCCGGGCTCGGGCGGAGCCGGGGCGACGGCGCCCGCCGGCGCCGAGTTCTTCCTCGCTGCTCGTGACCTTCTTCTGGTCGCCGGCGCCGGCCTCCTCCCGGTGAGTCGACTCGCCGCGAGCTGGAGTGCTTTGTCGGCTGCCAGGAGCGTTTCGCCCGTGATACGGGCGGTCAGGCGGACGGTTCGCGCCAGACCCCGGTCGTCAGCAGCGTCTCGATGGTCTTCGCGTACGGGGCGATGTCGAGCCGCTGCGCCGCCAGCCACTCGTCCGAGTAGTACTTGTCCAGGTAGCGGTCGCCCGGGTCGCACAGCAGGGTGACGACGCTGCCGGTGCGGCCCTCCGCCACCATCTCCGAGATGATCTTCAGGGCGCTCCAGAGGCCGGTGCCGGTCGAACCGCCCGCCTTGCGTCCTATGGCCGTCTCCAGCGCGCGGCATGCGGCGACGCTCGCCGCGTCCGGGACCTTCATCATCCGGTCGATGGCGCCGGGCACGAAGCTCGGCTCCATCCGCGGTCGGCCGATGCCCTCGATGCGCGAGCCGCAATCGCTGCTCGCGTCCGGGTCGTTGTGGGTCCAGCCCTCGAAGAAACAGGAGTTCTCCGGGTCCGGGACGCAGATGCGGGTGTCGTGCTGCATGTAGTGCACGTAGCGTGCGATGGTCGCCGAGGTGCCGCCGGTGCCCGCGGTCGCCACGATCCAGGCCGGCTCGGGGAAACGTTCCAGCTTCAGCTGCTGGTACATCGATTCCGCGATGTTGTTGTTGCCGCGCCAGTCGGTGGCCCGCTCCGCGTACGTGAACTGGTCCATGTAGTGCCCGCCCGTGCGGGCGGCGAGCTCGGCCGACTCCTCGTACATCTTCATCGAGTCGTCCACGAAGTGGCATGCGCCGCCGTGGAATTCGATGAGGCGACACTTCTCCGGACTGGTCGTGCGCGGCATGACGGCGATGAAGGGAACACCGATCAGCTTGGCGAAGTACGCCTCGGAGACGGCGGTGGAGCCGGACGACGCCTCGATGACCGGGCGGCCGGGGCGGATCCAGCCGTTGCAGAGCGCGTACAGGAACAGCGAACGCGCGAGGCGGTGCTTGAGGGAGCCCGTCGGGTGCGTGGACTCGTCCTTGAGGTAGAGGTCGATGCCCCACGCCTCGGGGAGCGGGAAGCGCAGCAGGTGGGTGTCCGCGGAGCGGTTGGCGTCGGCCTGGACCTTGCGGACGGCCTCCTTCAGCCAGGCACGGTACTCCACGTCGCTGCGATCGACGTCGATGGTCGTGCCAGTCGTACCGGTGGTGCTGGTCGTGCCGGTGGTGCTCATGCGCCGCGCTCCTTCGTGGGTGTACTTGCCCCCTGCTTTCGCAATGTACCTCGCTCACCTGCACAAACAGTCACTTTGGGTCTCTATGCGGATCCCTTTCGATCGCGTTCGGTTGCACTGTGCGGCACCGTGGGTGACCCTGGTGGAGCATTACCGAGGGTGCAGCACCCGTAACACTCATGTCGGGGAGTCGCAGCCGTGATCAGTCATTCCCGCAGGCACTGCGTCGTCGAACTGCAGGCCTTGCCGTCGCGGATCGGCCAAATCCGCAGAATCGTTTCGGCACAACTGCGCCACTGGCAGCTCGATCCGCTCATCGACCGGGCCGCGCTCGGTGTGACGGAGCTGCTCAGCAACGTCCACCGCCATGCGCAGCCGGACAAGACCTGCACGGTCGAGATCGAACTCCGTCTCGGGCGCCTGACGGTCTCGGTCATCGACAGCGATCCACGGCTTCCGGTGCTCCACCCGCCGCAGGCGGAGTCGCTGGAGACCTGCGGGCGCGGGCTCGCCCTCGTGGCGGCCCTCAGCGAGGCCTGGGGCGCACGGCAGCAGCCCGACGGACCGGGGAAGGCCGTGTGGTTCTCGCTCACGGCGGCCCCCGCCCCGGCGCCGCCGCCCCACCCGGTGCGGATGGGGTCCGAACCCGTACGAGAACCCGCGCGCACGGTGGTCATCGCCGTCGATCCGCCCGTCGCCACGGGTCTGCCGGTGGCCTCGCCGGTCGGCGTCCGGCCCGGGTGACCGACCGCGGCGCATGTCGGCCCCCGGGCGCCGTCGGCGTGCCGGGGGCAGACCAGGTGCGCCGACCTCCTACCGGGGCCACCGGCAGGTCGGCCGCCTGTCTGCCGGGGGCCTACCGCCAGGTCTCCCGGCCGCCTGCCTGCCGGGGGCCCACCGCCAGGTCTTCCGGCCGCCTGCCTGCCGGGGGCCCACCGCCAGGTCTTCCGGCCGCCTGCCTGCCGGGGGCCTACCGCCGGGTCCCCCGGCCGCCTGCCCCACGCCCGTGCCGTGCCTGCCCCTGCCTCCTGACCGGCCCGGGTGCTTCCCGGCTCAGGCCAACGCTCCCAGCGGGTCGTCGAGCACCGGCTGCCACGCCAGCTCCGCCGCGCCGACCAGGCTGTTGTGGTCCAGGGTGCACGGCAGGATGGGCACACCGCCGCTGCGTCCCCACAGGCTGCGGTCCGCGACCACCGCGCGCAGCCGCTCCGGGTCGGCGTACAGCAGCTCCCGGTGCAGCCCGCCCAGGATGATCCGGTCCGGGTTCAGGATGTTCACCAGGCCCGCGAGGCCGAGGCCGAGCCGGTCGATCAGCTCCTCCGTGGCCGCCCGTACCGCCGGCTCCGCGGGTTCGTCGCGCAGCAGGTCACGGGCCTGCTGGAGCAGTGACACCTCGGGCCCGGCGCTGCGCCCCGCCGCGGTGAGGAAGGCCAGCGGGTCCGCCTCCACGTCCAGGCAGCCGCGGCCGCCGCAGTGGCAGGCCCGGCCCTCGGGGTTCACGGTGAGGTGGCCGACCTCCAGGGCGAGGCCCGAACTCCCGCTGTGCAGACGGCCGTCCAGCACCAGCGCCCCGCCGACCCCGCGGTGCCCGGTGGCCACGCACAGCAGATGCTGCGCGCTGCGCCCCGCGCCGTGCCGGTGCTCGGCCAGCGCCGCGAGGTTGACGTCGTTCCCGGTCAGCGCCGGGCCGTCGATCCCGGCCGCCTTCACGCACTCCGCGAAGATGTCCCGTACGGGAGAACCGGCCGGCCAGGCCAGGTGCAGCGGGTTCAGCGCCGTGCCGTCCGGCTCCGCGACCGCCGACGGGACCGCGAGCCCCGCGCCGACACAGCGGCGGCCGCTCTCCTCGAGCAGGTCCGCGCCCGCCTCCACCACCGCGCCGAGCACCTGCGCCGGGTCGGCGGAGACGGTGACCTTTCCGGGCGCGGTGGCCACGATCCGGCCGCCGAGGCCGACCAGGGCGGCCCGGAAGCCGTCCGAGTGCACCTGGGCGGCCAGCGCCACCGGGCCGTCCTCGGCCACCGAGAGCCGGTGCGAGGGGCGGCCCTGGGTGCCGCCGGCGCCTCCGGGGCGGGAGTCGACGCGGATCAGCCCGAGCGCCTCCAGCTCGGCGGCGACGGCCCCGGCGGTGGCGCGGGTGACACCGAGCTCGGCCGTCAGGACCGCGCGGGTCGGGGCGCGGCCGGTGTGGACGAGCTCCAGGGCCGGTCCGAGCGCGCCGCGACCCCGTTCCAGTCTGGTCCGCGTGGCTGTCGTGGACGCGGATGGCGTGGTCACATCCCCCACCCGCGGCGGGGCCCCGTTGCCGTTCATGGCATCGATCCTCGCATGATCGGAGGGTGCCGGGAGCCGCCGCTCAGTCCAGCCCGCCGACGCGGAGTGTGATGTTGAGGCGGCCGGTCAGCCCGAGCCCCGCCGGGCCCGTGCCCGGCAGGACCTTCGGCACCCCGTGATAGGCCAGACGGCTCGGACCTCCGAAGACGAAGAGATCCCCGCTGCGCAGCTCCACGTCCCGGTACGGGCGCCCGCGCGAGACGGTGTTCCCGAAGCGGAAGACGCAGGTGTCGCCGAGGCTGAGCGAGACCACGGGCGCCGGTGACCTCTCCTCGGCGTCGCGGTGCATCCCCATGCGGGAGTCGCCGTCGTAGAAGTTGATCAGCGCGATGTCGTAGGCGTACGTCTCCGTGGGCGCCGACGGCTCCTCGTACGGGTCCGCGTACGCGGCGGCCACCGCTTCCCGGCCCAGCTCGGCGAGCCATCCCGGCATCGGCTTGACCGGCGCCCCGTCCCCGTCCACGGCGGTGCGGGCGTATCCGTACGGGTACCAGTGCAGGCCGAGGCACACCTGCCGGGCGGTCATGACCCCGCCGCCCGGCGTGCGTACGGTGCGCAGCCCGGCCGGCGGGCGGGCCCACGCGCGGCAGGCCGCCAGCAGTTCGCCCTGACGTGCGTCCCCGAGCCAGCCGGGCACGTGCACGGCACCGGGAGCGATCACGGTCCGCTCGCGCGGGAAGAGTTCACCGTCCATCTCTCCATTGTCGGGGCGGGCTGATAAGACTCCCGGTATGGAGATCAACGAGCATGTGAAGAACCTGGCCCGGGAAGGCGAGCTGCTCGCCGACGTGGCGGAACAGGCCGGTACGGACGCCGTCGTTCCCACCTGTCCGGGTTGGCGCGTCACCGACCTGCTGCGGCACACCGGGTCGGTGCACCGCTGGGCGGCGGGGTACGTCGCGGAGCGGCGCCTGGAGCCGGTGGGCTTCCCGGACGCGCCGGAGCTGACCGGCGGCGAGCTGCTGGCGTGGTTCCGGGAGGGGCACGCCGACCTGGTGCGCACCCTGACCGAGGCCCCGGCCGACGTGCAGTGCTGGACGTTCCTCCCGACCGCCCCGCCGTCGCCGCTGGCGTTCTGGGCGCGGCGCCAGGCCCATGAGACCGCCGTGCACCGGATGGACGCGGAGGCGGCGCGCGGCGTGGTGTTCTCGCCCTTGGACCCGGAGTTCGCGGAGGACGGTGTGGACGAGCTGCTGACCGGCTTCCACGCGCGGCCGCGCAGCCGGGTGCGGACCCCGGAGCCCCGGGTGCTGCGGGTCCGGGCGGCGGACACGGGCGCGGCGTGGACCGTACACCTGTCGGCGGCGCCGGCCCGTACGGTTTCGGGCGACACGGGCGAGGCGGCCGACTGCGAACTGACCGAAGAGGCGGCCTGGCTGTACGCGGCCCTGTGGAACCGGATCCCGCTCGCGGGTCCGGGAGTGACGGGCGACCTGGCGCTGGCCCGGCTGTGGACGGAGACGGCGGGCATCTGAACCGGGTACGGGCGGGCGGGCGGAGTGCCGGAGGCCGTGCGCGGTGCAGGGCGCCCTTGTGACGGCCAGTGGGCGCTGTGACACTGCACGCATGGGGCGGCGAACGCAGGCGGACCGGGACGCGATCACCATCGAGATCGGCTACGCCTTCGTCAGCGCCTGCTTCGCCGCGGCCCTCGCCTTCGGCGCGGTGTACGGCCCCGCGCCGGCGTTCTCCCTCTCCCCCGCGACGGGCCGGGTGCTGGCGCTGGCGGGCGCGGGCGTCGCGGCGGTGGTGTTCGTGCTCCGGATCGCGCACGTCCTCCGGGGCTTCGCCCGCCGTCCGGAGAACGACGGCGACTGAGCCTCGACGCCGCCCGTGGCGGAGACCCACGGCGGATACCCCGGCGGATCCGCGTCAGCCGGACGGGCCTCGGGGGGCGGACGGCCGCCGGCCTGAGCCGTTCTGTTCGAACCGGTCCGCACGCCGACGACGGATACGCCGTGGCCGGCCGGGCAGGTCGGATTCCGTCCCGGCCTGCGCCGACGCCGAGGCGGACCCGCCTGCCGGTCTCGTGGACGCCGTGCGCGCGGCCCACGACCGCGGCGCCCGGCTCGTGTCCCTGTGCACGGGGCGTTCGTGCTGGCCGCCGCGGGAGTGCTGGACGGACGCCGCGCCACCACGCACTGGGAGCACACCGCCGCGCTCGCCGCCCGCTACCCCGGCGTACGCGTCGACCCGGGCGTCCTCTACATCGACGACCGGGGCGTGCTGACCTCGGCCGGCAAGGCCGCCGGGATGGATCTGTGCCTGCACATCGTCACCGCCGACCACGGAGCGGCGGTCGCCAACGAGCTGGCCCGCCGGCTGGTGGTCCCGGCCCGCCGCGCGGGCGGCCAGGCACAGTTCATCGCCGCACCGCAGGTCGTCGACACCGGCCACGCCTTCGCAGACCTGCTGGACTGGGTGAGCGGCCGGCTGCACGAGCCGCTGACCGTGCCCGACCTGGCCCGCCAGGTGAACATGAGCACCCGGAATCTGACCCGCCGATTCTCCGCCGCCACCGGCACCACTCCCCTGCGCTGGCTGCACACCCAGCGCATCCACCGCGCACCGGAACTCCTCGAAACCACCGACGACAGCATCGAACTGATCGCCTCCCGCACCGGCATGGGCAGGGCGGCCACTCTGCGCCGACACTTCCATCGCGCCCTCGGCGTGCCGCCGGACGTCTACCGGCGTACCTTCCGAGGTCACCGCACTCCCACCTCGGCGATCTGACGGACCGGGCCTGACCGACGCCTGCCGACTGCCGA
This sequence comes from Streptomyces sp. NPDC054849, assembly GCF_053610945.1. NCBI lineage: Bacteria > Bacillati > Actinomycetota > Actinomycetes > Kitasatosporales > Streptomycetaceae > Streptomyces > Streptomyces sp. NPDC054849. Next base: position 133,911 of record NZ_JBSGZI010000004.1, on the reverse strand, counting down.
CTGCCGACTGCCGACTGCCGACTGCCGACTGCCGACGAAACGGGCCGCCCCGGCGGGAGTTCGCCTAAAGGTCGAGCTGATACTCGTGGGCCGTGTGCATCGGGAGATAGCCCAGACCGTCGTTGACGCGACGCATGTACGGGTTGTTGTCGGCGGTGTCGGTCAGCAGGCCGCCGAGGCCGGGGTGGCGTTCGCGGGCCCGGACGATCGAGGCGGCCTTCATCCGGCGGGCGAGGCCGCGGCCGCGGTGTTCGGGCAGCACCGCCGTGCCGTAGTGCTGGGCGTCGCCCGTCCCGCTGCCCGGGACCACGAGTTCGGTGAAGCCCGCGATGGCACCGTCCGACCGGTCGACGGCCGCCACCGTGTGGAGGACGTCCCCCCGTGCGGCGACGGCCGAGGCGGCCTCCCGCACCCGTTCGAGGTCCCAGACCACCGTGCCGTAGTCGACCGCGCCCATCGGCATGTCGTCCATGGCCCGGCGCGATGCCACGTAGGTGTCGGCGAGCGCGTCGGGCACCATTCCCTCCCACGCCGCCAGGCGGTAAGCGGCCTGAGGCTGTTCGGCGACGGCGGTGAGCGCGGGAAGGTCGGCGTCGGCGAGCTCGAGGCGGGCGTAGGTCAGGGCCAGCGCGGCGCGGAAGCCGCAGGCGAGGAGGAGCGCGGAGCCGGGAGAGCCGGCTTCGGCCTGGGACACGACAGCTCGTCGGCCGTCCTGGCGGGCGGCCGCGACGGCCGCGTCGACCAGGAGGGAGCCCGTTCGCCGGCGTCGTTCGGCCGGATGGACCTGGACGTCCAGTTCGGCGACGTGGCGCTGCCCGTCGCGGGAGAACAGCCGCAGGGAGGCTGACCCGAGGGGGCGGCCGTCAGGGCCGGCGGCCAGCCAGACGAGGCGGCGGCCGGAGGACGTCTCCTCAGGCTCGGCCAACGCGGCCAGAACGATCTCGGTCTCGGCGGTCATGTCGGTGTCGGCGGTGTCAGCAGTCACCGCGGTCTCGGCGGTCTCGGCGGTCTCGGCGGTCTCGGCGGTCATGCGTACGGACAAGCTGTCTCCCTTACGGGCGGAAAGGACGGGCGCGGGGCGGGACTCACTCGGCGCCGGGGACCCGGCACGGGCCTTCAGCTGGCCCAGGGCAGGACGCGGGTGCCCTCGGTACCGGGCACGGAAGCCACCCCGTCCAAGCGCATGGCGACGTGGGCCTCGGCCGCCTGCGGGGCGTGGACCTGGCGGAGCACGTCCGGCGGGAGGATCAAGGTCTGCCCGGCCGTGATCTCGTCGGTGCGGCCTCCGCAGGTGACGTGCAGGACGCCCGCGGTCACCGTCCAAACCTGTTCGCGGCTGATGGAGTGTTCGGGGCCGGTCTGACCCGGCTCCATCGCGACGGTCCAGGTGCTCAGTTCCGTACTGCCCCGGCTCGGAGCGGCCAGGCCGGTCATACGAGCGTTCGGGGACTCGGTGACGTTCTCGGTGGTGGGAATGATCACGCGCACGGCGGCCACCTCTGGCTCCTGGGACTGATCCGTCTGCTCGACCTGATCGATCTGCTCGATCTGCTCGATCTCGTCGTTCGGCTGGGTCTCGTCGGGGGTGACCCATTCGACGAGCTGGACGACGATCCCGTTCGGGTCGGTCAGCTGGAACAGCCGCTCGCCCCAGGGCTCTTCGCGCAGCGGCATGGTGATCGGCGCGCCGGCCTCACGCAGCCGCCGCTCCTCGGCGTCGAGGCCGGCGACGGTGAGCGCCAGGATCAGGCCGCCGGCCTGCCGGTCACGCTGATCGGCCGGGAGCACCTCGGTTCCGCGGCGGAGCAGCACGATGTCGGCGGCGGCGTCACCGCGGGTCAGGGAGGCGAAGCCGTCGGCGGCCATGGCGACCTCGTAGCCGAGGTGGGTGCAGAAGAACGCGCGCGAGGCGTCCACGTCGGCGACGGTGAGGGACAGGGTGGAGGTGGTGACGTTCAGGGCGTCTCCTGGGAGTCGGGGGTGTGAGCGGCTCGGGTGTGTTGCGCGTTCCGGCGGTGCATCACGCGCGGGGCGCCGAGGAACGGTTCCCGCTCGCATCGGCGTCCCTCGCATAGGTCAGGACGAGGTTGCCGCCCTCGAACACACGACTGCCGGTGAGCCGGAAGGTGCGCGGCGAGAAGGCCGCACGGAAGAGCGGAATGCCGGTGCCGGCCACGATCGGGTACTGCTTGACGATCAACTCATCTATTTCAGAGAGCAGTTGGCCCGCGAGATCGGCGCCGCCGCAGAGCCAGATCCCGAGCCCGTCCTCGTGCTTGAGCTTGCGGACGAGGGCGACCGGTTCTTCGGCGGTGACTTCGACGGCCGGGTCCGGGCTGGTGGTGAGCGAGCGGGAGAGCACGATCTGCCTCAGATGGGCGTAGGGGCTGGTGAGGCCGGCGGCCATGCCTGGGGCGTACGTGCCGCGGCCCATGAGCACGGTGTCGAAGCGGGCCAGGGGCGCGTCCGCGACACCGAGGGCGGCGCGGCCGGGGGTCGGCAGCGCATCCGCGTACTCGCCGGCCAAGTGCGGCACGTAGTCCTCGGTGAGGCACGGGGCGAAGAAGTCGAACTCGCCGTCGGGCGAGGCGATGAAGCCGTCGATGGTGGTGCCGACGAAGTAGGTGAGCTTGCGCATCCAGTTCCTTTAACCAGGCGAATTTTGCGACGGACGTAAGATTAGGTCGGACCTCCCAAGCCGTCAAGCCTAAATTTGCTACGGATGTAAGATTGCTCCATGGCTACCGAGATGGGACTCCGTGAGTCCAAGAAGCAGGAGACCAGGCAACTGATCTCCGACTGCGCGACCAGGCTCTTCATCGAGCAGGGCTTCGAGCAGACCACCATCGCCGAGATCGCCGCATCGGCCCGCGTGGCCAAGAAGACGGTGACCAACTACTTCCCGCGCAAGGAGGACCTGGCCCTCGACCACCACGAGGCGTTCACCCAGGGCCTGGCCCGGACCGTCGCCGAGCGCGGCCCCGACGAAGAACCGCTCACCGCCCTGGGACGGACCTTCCGCACCGCCCTGCTGGAACACAGCCCGGTCGTCGGCTTCACCGGCCCCGCGTTCGCCCGCATGGTCGCCGACAGCCCCACCCTCACCGCCAGGCTGCGCGAACTGCACGATCAGCGGGAGGAGGCCTTGGCCGCAGCCCTGACCGCCGCCGCCACCCCGGACACCGCCCCGGACCCGGTTCCGCCCATCGCACCCCGGGCGGCCGCGGCCCTGATCGCCGCGGCCGACCGACTGCTGTTCCGGCGCATCCAGGAACTCACCCTGGCCGGCCGGACCGACGACCAGATCGAGGCCACACTGATCCCGGAGGCCGACCACCTCCGCGCCCTCCTCGGCGCAGCCCTGAGCAACGGGCCGTCCACCGCGGCCTGATGACACCGCCGCATCGCCCGGGATCACGCTGCCATGCCCTCCGATGTGAAGATCAGTGGCATGCCTTCGTCATCGACCCCTGCCCTTTGGCCCGTTTCGCTGAGCACGGACCGCCTCGTCTTGCGTCCGATCGAGCGCGCTGACGTCGCCGCCGTGTCGCGGCTCTGGACGGACGCCGAGGTCCGCCGCTATCTGGGTGGGCCTGTGTCTGGGGAGGCGCTTCGCGCCCGAGAGGAGGGATGCGTCGCGGCCTTCGGTGTGTTCAGCGTGGTCCGGGCGACGGACATGTCCGTGGTCGGCCTGGTGTCGGTCCAACCATGCTCAACCCGAAACGGCCGGACGGAGGTGTCGTATCAACTGCTGCCGGAGCACTGGGGCTGCGGGTATGGCAGGGAGGCGGTCGCCGTCGCAGTGAGCTGGGCCCTGGAGCAGGTGACACCCCAGCGGCCCGAGGTGGTCGCCGTCACCCAGAAGACCAACGAGCGTTCACGTCGGCTGCTCGAGTCCATCGGGATGCGACTGATCGACACCTTCGTGGAGTGGGGTGCGGAGCAGGTCATGTACGCCACCCCGTACGAGCCGCCTCACACCATCGAGTAGCTCGTCGAGCGCACATTCCACCGGCCACACGCACCACTGCGGCACATGACGGTCTCCGAGGACGCCGACGGCGCGAGCTGTGTACGGGGTGAGTCAAGACGGGTGGATCGCGTCGGCATGCGCTTTGATGTGGCCGTGGGATGCCTGGACACGGCGGCTCGCCGCGTTGCGGACGCGCCGGGTGCGCCCACGCTCGGCGAGGAGGCTGAGGGCGTCGGGTGAGATGACGAACTCCACGGCCACGGCTGTGCGCTGGAACCAGTCGGATGCGCTGGTGAGCTCCTCGGCTGTCCACGGCTCGTCCAGGGCGATCGCTCGGAGCAGGGTCCATTCGCGCAGGCGGCAGGTGAGGAAGGCCCGGTCCCCGATGGTTGTGGCCATCATCCGGGCCCAGGCGGGGAAGCGGGAATCGGTCAGCAGCTCAGCAGCCCGGCGCTCCGTGTGGCGGTTCACCGCGGACTCCGCCATCGACACGCAGTCGTCGCGCAGGACGGCCGCCAGCAGAGCGGCCTCGTCCGCCTCCGGGACGACCTCCAGGGCCTGCAGGTAGTCGGCGTAGCGCCGGTGCTCGGGGGGTTCGTCGTCAATGCTGGGAGCAGTCATGCGGCACTCCCGTCCCTTCGCTCGCCTCGCGGTGTGATCCGCTTCTGAGGCACCCGTGGGGCGTGCCTAGCCGAGGGTGGCCGCATAAGTGGTCTGGGCTCGGTATTTCCAGGTCGGGCCCGCGTTCCAGGGGTTGGGCATGACGGCACTGGTCGCGTACGCGTAGCCGGCGCCGCGGGCGAAGGCCGTGCGGAGGGTGGCGCGCATCGCTTCCGCGTCGGGCACGTCGTGGACCAGGTGCCAGAACGCCGTGCCGCTCGGGTCCAGTTCGGTGCCGGCGCGGTAGCCGGACTGGTGGTCGAAGACGTTGCCGCCGAGCCAGCCGGCGCCGGTGTACGCGGCGTACGTGTCCTCGTACGTGACGAAGATGTCCGCGGTCCGGCGGCCCGGTTCGAGGTAGCAGTCGGCTATGGCGGTGCCCGGGTTGTTGACGACGAGGTGGGGCGCGGCCGGGTCTACGGCGTTCATGGCGTCCTGGACGTAGCGGCGCAGCTCTGCGTAGTGGTCGCGGGTGGCGTTGGCCGGGCCGCAGTCGCGGCTGACGACGTCGAAGAAGATGCCGTCGACGTGGAGGCGGCCGTCGGGGGTCCTGAGGTAGTTGTCGATGGAGGCCTCGACGGCGGTGATGTCGCGGTTGCCGTGGTCGGTGTGGACGTAGCCGAGCACCTTGGTCTTCTCGCCGGTGGAGGTGGTTCGTCCGCGCAGCGCGTCGGCGCGGGCCCGCCAGGGGGCGTCGAACGCGGAGTCGCCGTTGCCCGGGTTCAGCACGACCACCGAGGCGGCCGGGCCGGTGGTGGTGAGGTCGGTCAGCATGCGGTCGTTCGCCCAGACGTACGCGGGGACGCCTATCTCCAGGCCCCGTACGCCGGGCGTCCGGGGTGTGGGGGGCGGGCCGGCGGTGGCGGCTGGGGGTGCGTCGCGCGCCGACGCGGTGAGGGCCGGCGCCGGCGCGGCCAGTAAGGCGATGGCCAGAACGGCGTACAGGGCCTTCACGGCGCGGGGCATGAACGTTTCCTCCGGCGGCGGCAGGGGGGCGACCCGAGGAACACTAGACGGGCGGCCCATCGTTCAAGGCTGAACCGCCCGCATTGGTGTGAGGAACTGACGAGCGAGTCATCACCTCATGTTGTGAACTCCGGGAGGGGGCGGGCCGGCCCTCAGCCCGCCCTTGCGTCATACGGCGGACAGCCCGACCCCGTACGCCAGCTGGCCGGCCGCATGCGCGAAGAAGGCGGCGCGGTCCTCGACGACCCGGTTGAACTGGCCGAACAGCTCGAAGGAGACCAGACCCGTCAACTGCGCCCAGGCGGCCACCAGCGCGGCCGTGACCGCGGGGGGCAGACCCTCGGCGAAGTCGGCGGTCATCCGGTCGGCCTCGGGACGCAGCTCGGGCGGCAGCGGGGGGAGGGCGAGGCCGCGTCCTTCGTAGGCGGTGCGCAGGATGCCGATGAAGGCGTTGCCGACCCGGGAGGCCGGGCCGACGGTGTCCACGGGCGCGCTGTAGCCGGGAACCGGGGAACCGTAGATGAGCGCGTACTCGTGCGGGTGCTCCAGTGCCCAGGCCCTGACGGCCTCGCAGACCGCGATCCAGCGGGCACGGGGCGCGGCCCCGGCGGCGTGGGCGCGGGCGTCGGCCTCCTCGGCGGCGGCGCCGACGCTGTCGTACGCGTCGACGATGAGCGCCGTGAGCAGGTCGTCGCGGCTCGGGAAGTACCGGTAGAGGGCGGAGGAGACCATGCCCAGCTCGCGGGCGACGGCACGCAGGGACAGCTTGGCGGCGCCCTCGGCCGCGAGTCTGCGGCGCGCCTCGCCCTTGATGGCGGCGGTGACCTCGGTGCGGGCCCGTTCCCTGGCCCCTCGCACGGTGTTCATGCGGATCAGTGTGCCACGCATGAGGATCAGTGCCCAAAAAAGAGAGCGCCGACCTAATAAGAGAGCACCGCTCTTGCTTTGGTGCATCGATCCGTGCACACTGATCTCAAGCGAGAGCAGTGCTCTCACAGAAGTGGAAATCGGCCCCGGAGGTCACGATGAACGCTCCCACCCCGTACTACGTCCAGGCCGGCCCCTTCGCCACGCGCTTCAACGCGCTCTTCGGCAAGCTCGCCCGCTTCGGCATCAGCCTGGCCGGGAGCGCCGAGCTGTCGGTCCGCGGCCGCACGTCCGGCGAAATGCAGCGGATCCCGGTCAACCCCCACACGTACGAGGGCGCCCAGTACCTGGTCTCGGCCCGCGGGCACTCCCAGTGGGTCCGCAACATGCGGGTCGCGGGCGGCGGCGAGCTGCGGGTGGGCCGCAAGGTGCGCACGTTCACCGTCACGGAGATCACCGATCCGGTCCAGAAGGCCGCCGTCCTGCGCACCTACCTGGAGAAGTGGGGCTGGGAGGTCAACCGGTTCTTCCAGGGGGTCACCGCGAAGTCCTCCGAGGCGGAGCTCCGGGCGGCCTCCGGCGACCACCCGGTCTTCCGCATCACGGTGTCGAACTGACCGCGGCGGACGGCGGACGGCGGCCGTCCCGACCGCTCAGCCAAGCCGCCGAGCCGCCAAGCCGCCGCAGCCTTCCGCCCCACGGGCCCGGGGTGGTCGAGTGCCGGATCCATGACGACCGTCGCACCCCCCACCCCGCGGCCCCGCGCACGACTCCCTACCCCCGGCCGCCGCTCCGCGCCGCCTCCTGGCGGGCGTCCAGCACCTGCAGGGCCTTGCGGGCCAGCGGGTACGTACGGACCAGGTCGGCCAGCGTCGTCGCGCCACGCGTGATGCGCGCGAAGGCCCTCCACGCCGGACGGAAGCCGGTGATCACCGCGTGCAGCAGCCCCGGCCGAACCTCGAAGAGGGTCAGCATCCGCTTCCCGACCCCCATCTCGACGCCCAGCCCGGCCTTCACCGCGAAGGCGTAGTTGAGGGCCTGGCGGCGCGCGTCCACCGCGTCCTGCGCCTCGGAGATCTTCACCGCCCACTCCCCCGCGAGCCGCCCCGAGCGCAGCGCGAACGAGATTCCCTCCCGGGTCCACGGCTCCAGCAGTCCGGCCGCGTCGCCCGCCACCAGCACCCGGCCGCGCGAGAGCGGCGAATCTGGCTTGCGGCATCGGGTCAGGTGACCGGAGGAGACGGCCGGTTCGAAACCGGCGAGCCCGAGCCGGGCGATGAAGTCGTCCAGGTAGCGCTTGGTCGCGGCGCCCTCGCCCTTGGCCGAGATGACCCCGACGGTGAGGGTGTCGCCCTTGGGGAAGACCCAGCCGTAACTGCCGGGCAGCGGGCCCCAGTCGATCAGCACCCGCCCCTTCCAGTCCTCCGCGACCGTCTCGGGAACGGGGATCTCCGCCTCCAGACCGAGGTCCACCTGGTCCATCTCGACGCCGACGTGCGCACCGATCCGGCTGGCGCTGCCGTCCGCGCCGACCACCGCGCGGGCCAGCACGGTCTCCCCGTCGGCGAGCACCACGGCGACGGTGCGCCGGTCGGGGACGGCCGCCCCGTGCTGTTCGACCCGGGCCACGGCGGTACCCGTACGGACAGTGGCACCCGCCTTCTCGGCCTCGGCGACCAGTCCCGCGTCGAACTCCGGCCGGTTGATGAGTCCGAAGAGCATCTGCTTGGAGCGCCGGGTACGGGCCAGCCTGCCGTCCATCGAGAAGGTGACCGCGTGGATGCGGTCCTTCAAAGGCAGGACGAAGCCCGGGGGCAGGGCGTCGCGCGAAGGGCCGATGATGCCGCCACCGCAGGTCTTGTAGCGGGGCAGTTCGGACTTCTCCAGCAGCAGGACCCGCCGCCCGGCCGTCGCCGCCGCGTACGCGGCCGAGGAGCCGGCCGGTCCGGCTCCGACCACGACCACATCCCACACCTCACCGGTCTCACCGGTGTCCTCGGGCTCACCGGTGTCCTCGGGCTCAGCCGTTTTCCCGGCACCAGCGGTCTCCCCCGCCTCCCCGGTTTCCCCGGCCTCTCCAGCCGCTGCCGTCTCCCGGGCCGCCTCGTCGCCCGCGTCCCGCGCGGCCCGCTCCGCGCCCTTGCCCATGCCGACGCCCGCCTCTGCGCCTGCGCCTGCGTCCCCGCCCGCGCCCACGCCTGCGTCTGCACCTGCACCTGCGTCCGCACCTGCGTCGCGTACGTCGTCGTCGCTGCTCACGATGTGTTGCCGCTCCTGATCACCCGGTTGCTCCGATGCCGGTGAAATCCTACGGCGAGACGCCGCCTCGCCCTGCTGTGCGAGGATCGGGACTGTCTTTCGCCGTACCCGGCATACGCACACCCCGCGGATGCGGGCGGCGTACACAAAGAACAACGTCGCACCCAAAAGGAGCGTGCCCATGCCCCGGAATCCGATCGCCGAGACCGTCGCCTCGCTGATGCCCCGTGCCAAGCAGGAGCTGACCGAGTTGGTGGCCTTCCAGTCGGTGGCGGACTGGGCGCAGTTCCCGCAGAGCGAGAGCCGGGCCGCCGCCGACTGGGTGGCCGATGCCCTGCGCGTGGAGGGCTTCCAGGACGTGGCGCTGCTCGACACCCCCGACGGCACCCAGTCCGTCTACGGCTTCCTGCCCGGCCCCCAGGGCGCGCCGACCGTTCTGCTCTACGCGCACTACGACGTCCAGCCGCCCCTGAACGACGCCGCCTGGATCTCTCCCGCCTTCGAGCTGACCGAGCGCGACGGCCGCTGGTACGGGCGCGGCGCGGCCGACTGCAAGGGCGGGTTCATCATGCACCTGCTGGCGCTGCGGGCCTTGAAGGCCAACGGCGGCGTGCCGGTGAGCGTGAAGGTGATCGTCGAGGGGTCCGAGGAGCAGGGCACCGGCGGCCTCCAGCAGTACGCCGAGGCGCACCCGGAGCTGTTGGCCGCCGACACCATCGTCATCGGCGACGCGGGGAACTTCCGCCTCGGCCTGCCTACGGTGACGGCCACCCTGCGCGGCATGTGCCTGCTCAAGGTGAAGATCGACACGCTGGGCGGCAATCTTCACTCCGGCATGTTCGGCGGCGCCGCCCCCGACGCACTGGCCGCGCTCATCCGGGTGCTCGACTCGCTCCGCGCCGCGGACGGTTCGACGACCGTGGACGGGCTCGCCTCGGATGCGGTGTGGGACGGCCTGCAGTACTCGGAGGCGGACTTCCGCGCCGACGCGAAGGTCCTGGACGGGGTCGAACTGATAGGCGACGGCACGATCGCGGACCGGCTGTGGGCCCGGCCGGCCGTGACGGTCCTCGGCATCGACTGCCCGCCGGTGGTCGGCGCGACGCCGTCGGTTCACGCGAGCGCCGGAGCGCTCATCAGCCTGCGGGTGCCGCCGGGCGCGGACACCGCCGAGGCCGTCAAGCTGCTGCAGGCGCACCTGGAGGCGCACACGCCGTGGAAGGCGCGCCTCGAACTCGAGGTGGTCGGCCAGGGCCAGCCGTTCCAGGCGGACACCGACAGCCCGGCGTACGCGTCGATGCGGGCGGCGCTGCAGGACGCGTACCCCGGCCAGGAGATGCAGATCAGCGGCATGGGCGGGTCGATCCCGCTGTGCAACACGCTGACGTCGCTGTACCCGGCCGCGGAGATGCTGCTGATCGGGCTGAGCGAGCCGGAGGCGCAGATCCACGCGGTCAACGAGAGCGTGTCGCCCGAAGAACTGGAGCGCCTGTCGGTGGCGGAGGCCCTCTTCCTCGTCAACTACGCGGAGTCCCGGCGCGCCTGAACCGATCCGGGTTTCGGGAGGCGGCTGCCGCGGCCCGGATCCGCCCGCGTGTGTGTACGCCCAGGGCGCAGTGCGCCCTGGGCGTACTGCGCTCCCGGTGAAGTCACGTGCACGGGGCGGTGGGCCGTGCGTACGTTCGCCGTATGGATCTTGTAGAAGTGCTTCCGAACCGGCTCCACATGCTCCGCTTCCCCATCGGTCAGGCCTATCTCTGGCAGGACGGCGAGGCCCTCACCCTGATCGACGCCGGCAACGTCGAGTCCGCCGCCGGGATCGAGGAGGCGATACGTTCCCTCGGGCTGCTGCCCGAGCGGCTGGAGCGGATCGTCCTCACCCATTGCCACCGCGACCACGTCGGTGCGGCCGGTGAGCTCGCCGCCCGCTGGGGCGCGCGGGTACTGGCGCACCGCCTGGACGCGCCCGTGATCCGAGGCGAGCGGCCCGTTCCCGAACCGGTGTTGCTGGACTGGGAGATACCGCTGTACGCGCACGGCATGACCGTCCCCGAGGCCCCGCCCACCCGCGTCGACCGTGAGCTGGAGGACGGGGACGCGCTGGGCTTCGGGGACGGAGCGTACGTGGTGCACGCCCCGGGCCACACGGACGGCAGCATCGGGGTCCACCTCCCGCGCCACGGCGTGCTGTTCACCGGCGACTGCATCGCCGCGGTCGGGCCGCTGATGCTGGGCGTCTTCAACGTGGACCGGGCCCGTGCGATCGACTCCTTCCACCACCTGGCGGGGCTCGCCCCTTCGATCGCCTGCTTCGGCCACGGCGATCCGCTGACGGTCGACACGGCGGCCGCCCTGGCCAAGGCCGCCGCAGAGACGCCTTCCTGAGCGCCCGGCCCGTCCCCACGATCCGTCGGAGGGGGCCCGTGTCCGGGGGCCTGCAGGGTACCCGTCACAGTCGCATCCCGTGAATCACCCGTCGAACAGAATGCCGGATACCCGCGCGGCCCAGGCACGGACCCACACCCGGTTCCCAGCGCGGATCCACGCGCGGACGCCAACGCACACGCCACACGCACACGCCCGCGCACGGGTCCGCGCATGCGTCCGCTCTGACGCCGTTCAGCCGACCGGGGTGCCCGCCTCCAGGTACAGCGGGCGTCCGCGTTCCCGGGCGCGCAGGGCCCAGCGGAGGCGTTCGTGACGGTGCTGCGGGAGGAGGCCGGCGGCCTCGGCCTCCGTGACGAAGCGCCAGGCCCGCAGTTCCGGACCCGGCAGCCGGAGCCGGGCCGTCGCCTCTGCCGACAGGCGGCCCCCGTCGAAGAGCAGGCGCAACCCCCCGTACCCGGGCGGCTGCGGGGGCTCCCAGTCGACCACCAGCAGCCCGGGCGCCCGGTCCAGTACGAGACCCAGCTCCTCCGCGACCTCCCGCGCGCCCGCGCCCGCCGGCGCCTCGCCCGCTTCGACGACCCCGCCCGGGAACTCCCAGCCCGCTTTGTACGTCGGGTCCACCAGCAGCACCCGGTCCTGCTCGTCGAAGAGCAGCACGCCGGCCGCCACCGTCTCCCGCGTCGGTTCCGGGGTCTGCACGATGTCGCAGACCCGCGCCGCCTCCGAGCGGACGGCTTCGGCGATCCGCTCCGCCGTCTCCCGCGGGGTCAGGTTCCCGTTGTCGATGACGTGCGCGTCCCCCGTGAGCCAGCCGAGGGCCTGCTGGTAGACCGGGATGTGGTCGTATGCCCACCGGCGGACCCGGCGGTCCACCTCCTCGGGCTCCCCCGGCTCCCGCCGCGTGGCGATCCGCTCCCGCAGGATCGTTTCCGCAGGGGCGAGCAGCACGTGCCGCACCGGTATCCGCCGCGCCGCCAGCCCGCCGAAGATCTCGTCCCGGTACTCCTGGCGCAGCAGCGTCATCGGCACGACGAGCACGCCGCCCAGCTCCGCGAGCATCGCCGCGGCGGTGTCCACGACCAGGCGCCGCCAACTCGGCAGGTCCTGGTAGTCGGTGACCTCCGCCAGCCGCTTGGGCGGCAGCAGCACGCGCAGCGCGTCACCGATGAACTCCGGGTCGAACAGGGTGCCGTCCGGCAGGATTCCGGTCAGTTCGCGGGCCGTGCTGGTCTTTCCGGCGCTGAATGTGCCGTTGATCCAGACAATCACGTCTACCCCTCTCCCCATGGCTCGTCCGGAGCCCCCAGTGCCTTGCCCGCACCACCCTGCCACGGAAACCTCACTCTCGGCCGTGTGCTTATCCTCAAGGTCACAGCCCTGCCCGAGAGCCCCGGAGGATTCACCACCGTGCCCCTCAACCGCCGTCCGTCCGAGCCCCGCTACGGCAACCGGCCGACCATGAAGGATGTGGCGTCCCGGGCGGGCGTCGGCCTGAAGACGGTGTCGCGGGTGGTCAACGGCGAGCCGGGCGTCACCCCCGAGACCGAGAAGCGGGTCCAGGAGGCGATCGACGCGCTGGGCTTCCGCCGCAACGACAGCGCGCGCGTCCTGCGCAAGGGCCGGACCGCCACCGTGGGCCTGGTCCTGGAAGACCTCGCGGACCCCTTCTACGGTCCGCTGAACCGGGCGGTGGAGGAGGTGGCCCGCGCGCACGGGGCGCTGCTCATCAACGGCTCCAGCGCCGAGGACCCGGAGCGCGAGCGGGAGTTGGCGCTCGCGCTGTGCGCCCGCCGGGTGGACGGCCTGATCGTGATCCCGGCCGGGGACGACCACCGCTACCTGGAGCCGGAGATCCGGGCCGGCGTGGCCACGGTGTTCGTGGACCGCCCCGCCGGGCGGATCGACGCGGACGTGGTGCTGTCGGACAGCTTCGGCGGCTCCCGGAACGGGGTCGCCCACCTGATCGCGGGCGGCCACCGCCGGATCGGCTTCATCGGCGACCACCCCCGCATCCACACGGCGACGGAACGCCTGCGCGGTTATCGCGCGGCCATGGCGGAGGCGGGCCTGCCGGTGGAGGGGTCCTGGGTCAACCTCGGCTCGACGGACCCCGACCGGGTCGCGGCGGCGACGAACTCGATGCTCGAGGGTCCGGAGGCGGTGACCGCGGTCTTCGCCGGCAACAACCGCGTGACGGTCACGGTGGTACGGATCCTCGCCGGCCGGGAGCGGCCGGTGGCCCTGGTCGGCTTCGACGACTTCGAGCTGGCCGACCTGCTCCGCCCCGGCGTGACGGTGGTCGCCCAGGACCCGGCGACGCTGGGCCGGGTGGCCACGGACCGCCTCTTCCAGCGCCTGGCGGGGGCCGCGCTCCCGACGTCGCGCATCGAACTCCCGACCCGCCTGATCGCACGCGGCTCGGGCGAACTCCCGCCCGCACCCTGACGGATACCGGAGCAGCCGCGGTACGACGGGAACAGCGGCAGCGCCACCGGCCGCCGTCAGCCCGGCGGGCACGGACCGCCCGGGCGGGATCCCGCCGAGGTGGCCGAGCACGCCGCCGATGAGGAGGGAGAGCGGCCCAGGCCCGGCTCCGATGCTCCGGGGCCGGGCCGTAGGGCGCGTCGGGGTCAGGCGGTCGCCGTCAGCGTCGCCGAGCGACGCGGGATCGCGAAGGCGTCCAGCTCGGCCCGGGTCAGGCCGGTCAGGGCGGTGACCTCCTCGGCGCCCACCGCGCCGCAGTCGAGGCCACGGACCAGGTAGCCGGCCAGGGCCTTGGCGGTGGCGGGCTCGTCCATCACGTCGCCCTCGATCTTGGCTACGTACGCCTTCAGGCGCGCGGCGGCGGCCTCGAGGCCCTCGCGGTAGAAGGTGAAGACGGCCGCGTAGCGGGTCGGCAGGTGTGCCGGGTGCATGTCCCAGCCCTGGTAGTAGGCGCGGGCCAGGGCGCGGCGGGTGAGGCCGTAGTGCAGCTTCCAGCCCTCGTGGACCTTCTCGGTGGTACCGATCGGCAGCACGTTGGTGGAGCCGTCGGAGACACGGACGCCGGTCCCGGCGGCCGCGACCTGCATGATCGCCTTCGCGTGGTCGGCCGCGGGGTGGTCGCTGGCCTGATAGGCGGCGGAGACGCCGACGCAGGCGCTGTAGTCGAAGGTGCCGTAGTGCAGGCCGGTGGCGCGACCCTTGGAGGCCTCGATCATCCGGGCGACGGTGGCGGTGCCGTCGGAGGCCAGGATGGACTGGCTGGTCTCGATCTGGATCTCGAAGCCGATCCGGCCCGGGCGCAGGCCGCGGGCCGTCTCGAAGGCCTCCAGCAGCTTGACGAAGGCGCTGACCTGCTCGGCGTAGGTGACCTTGGGGAGGGTGAGGACGAGGCCGTCGGGCAGGCCGCCGTGCTCCAGCAGCCCGGAGAGGAAGATGTCGGTGGTGCGGATGCCGCGGTCGCGGACGTTGGACTCCATGCACTTCATGCGGATGCCCATGTACGGGGCGTTGGTGCCGTTGGAGAAGGCCTCCGAGACGAGGCGCGCCGCGCGGGCAGCGGCCTGGTCCTCCTCCTCGTCGGAGCGGACGCCGAAGCCGTCCTCGAAGTCGACGCGGAGGTCCTCGACGGGCTCGCGCTGCAGCTTGGCGCGGACGCGGTCGTAGACCGGTACGGCGAGCTCGTCGGAGATGCCCAGGAGCGTGGCGAAGGTGGCGGCGTCCGGGGCGTGCTGGTCGAGCGCGGCGAGGGCCTGGTCGCCCCAGGAGCGGATCGTGTCCGCGGCGAAGACGTCACCGGGCACGTAAACCGTGTGGATGGGCTGCCGGGTGCCGGGGTCGCCCGGGTAGTGGCGCGCGAGTTCCGCGTCCACCGGCGCGAGGGAGGCGCTGATGCCCTCGCTGACCGCGCCTGCGAGGCTCGTCGCCACCTTCTCCTGCTGACCCATCGTGCACTCTCCTCTTTTCCGCTTCACGGAAGCTTAGATCCGCATAGCAGAATTTAGCCACGGGGTTCCGCTCCGTCAATGGTCCCTCCGCCGTCCTGGACAAACGACTCGGGGCCGCGCGGTGACAATCACCACACGGCCCCGGAGAAGCGAAGCTACGGAGAGAAGCGCAGGTCAGCCCTTGCGCGTCTTGATCTCCTCGGTCAGCTGCGGGACGACCGCGAAGAGGTCGCCGACCACGCCGTAGTCGACGAGGTCGAAGATCGGGGCCTCGGCGTCCTTGTTGATGGCCACGATGGTCTTCGAGGTCTGCATGCCGGCCCGGTGCTGGATCGCGCCCGAGATTCCGGAGGCGATGTACAGCTGCGGGGAGACCGACTTGCCGGTCTGGCCGACCTGGTTGGAGTGCGGGTACCAGCCGGCGTCGACCGCGGCACGCGAGGCGCCGACGGCCGCACCGAGGGAGTCCGCGAGCTCCTCGATGATGTGGAAGTTCTCGGCACCGTTGACGCCACGGCCGCCGGAGACCACGATCGCGGCCTCGGTCAGCTCGGGGCGGCCGGTCGACTCGCGCGGGGTGCGACCGGTGACCTTGGTGCCGGTGGCCAGGGCGCCGAAGGTGACGGCGAGCGCCTCGACGGCGCCGGCGGCCGGAGCGGCCTCGACCGGGGCCGAGTTCGGCTTCACCGTGATGACAGGGGTGCCCTTGGAGACGCGGGACTTGGTGGTGAACGACGCGGCGAAGGCGGACTGCGTCGCGACCGGACCCTCGTCACCCGCCTCCAGGTCGATGGCGTCGGTGATGATGCCGGAGCCGATGCGGACCGCCAGGCGCGCGGCGATCTCCTTGCCCTCGGCGGAGGACGGGACGAGCACGGCGGCCGGGGAGACGGCCTCGTACGCGGCCTGGAGCGCGTCCACCTTCGGTACGACGAGGTACTCGGTGAACTCGGGGGCGTCGGCGGTGAGGATCTTGACCGCGCCGTGCTCGGCGAGCACCGCGGCGGTGGCGTCGGCACCGGCGCCCAGGGCGACGGCGACGGGCTCGCCGATGCGGCGGGCCAGCGTCAGCAGCTCGAGGGTGGGCTTGCGGACGGCGCCGTCCACGTGGTCGACGTAGACGAGAACTTCAGCCATGGGACTGCTCTCCTGCTATTGCGAAGTGTCTGGGGGCTATGAGAGGGGTGGCCGGAGTTCTCAGATGAACTTCTGGCCGGCCAGGAACTCGGCCAGCTGCTTGCCGCCCTCGCCCTCGTCCTTGACGATCGTGCCGGCCGTGCGGGCCGGGCGCTGCGCCGCGGCGTCCACCGTGGTCCAAGAGCCTTCCAGACCGACCTCGTCGGCCTCGATCTCCAGCTCCTCCAGGTCCCAGGACTCCACCGGCTTCTTCTTGGCGGCCATGATGCCCTTGAAGGACGGGTAGCGGGCCTCGCCCGACTGGTCCGTCACCGAGACGAGCGCGGGGAGGGAGGCCTCCAGCTGCTCGCTCGCGGTGTCGCCGTCGCGGCGGCCGGTCACGGTGCCGTCCTCGACCTTGACCTCGGAGAGCAGGGTGACCTGCGGGACGCCCAGGCGCTCGGCCAGGATCGCCGGCAGCACGCCCATGGTGCCGTCGGTCGACGCCATGCCGGTGATGACCAGGTCGTAACCGGCCTTCTCGATCGCCTTGGCGAGCACCAGCGAGGTGCCCATGACGTCGGAGCCGTGCAGGTCGTCGTCCTCGACGTGGATGGCCTTGTCGGCGCCCATCGACAGCGCCTTGCGCAGCGCGTCCTTGGCGTCCTCGGGGCCCACCGTCAGAACGGTGATCTCGGCATCGTCGGCCTCTTCGGCGATCTGCAGCGCCTGCTCGACGGCGTACTCGTCGAGCTCCGACAGCAGGCCGTCGACGTCGTCACGGTTGACGGTCAAGTCCTCGGTGAACTGCCGGTCGCCCGTGGCGTCGGGCACGTACTTCACACAGACAACGATCCTCAGGCTCACGCCGGCTCTCCTACCGCATCGTCTTTTCTGGTACCGCCTTATGCAGGCAGCATAGGCGCCTTGTCGGGCGGATCCCGGTCGGGGCGGCCCGCGCTCCGAAGGGAATGTTACTCGTCAGTACACCGTGGCTCCCGCCAAGTCGCAAGGCTGGCGAACTGTGATCTGCCCAACGCCCTCCGACCCGCCCAAGCAGGGACGATTCAGTCGCGCAAGGCGTTGAAGCGCCCCTGGTGGTACAGCAGGGGACGGCCCTCCCCGGCGGGATCCCCGACCACCGCCTCCGCGATGATCACACGATGTTCGCCGGCGGGCACCCGTGCCACCACCCGGCAGACCAGCCACGCCAGGACGCCGCCCAGCACGGGAACGCCGTGCGGGCCCGCGTCCCAGCCGGTCGCCGGGCCGAAACGGTCCGCTCCGCTCCGGGCGAAAAGGCCGGCCAGGTCCCGTTGGTGCTCGCCGAGTATGTGGACGCCGATGTACTCGCTGTCGCGCACCGCTGGCCAGGTGGAGGCCCGGGTGCCGATCGTGAACGACAGCAGCGGAGGGTCGGCGGAGACCGAGTTGAGCGAGGTCGCGGTGAAGCCCACCGGCCGCCCGCCGTCCTGAGCGGTGATCACGGCCACTCCGGCGGCGTGCTGCCGGAAGACGGAACGCAGCAGGTCGGGAGAGCCGGGGTGGCCGGCGAAGACGCCGGAACGGGTGGAAGCAGCCGTCTGGACGGTCGGGACCGTCGGAGCACTCATCAGGGTTCTGCCTTCTGCCGCGGGACACGCGGGCACTGTCGGGGATCGGGAGGCGGGGCGTTCAGTGATCCCGACAGCGCGCGCTCGCGTGGCGGACCAGGTCCACGTGGGCCCGTCCGTAGAGCAGGAGTTCATACCGCATACCGCCAGCCTGGCGATCTCCCGCGGACACAGTCAAGCGAGATCGGGCAGATGTCAGGCGCGTCACGCTGCGTGCGGGCGCGCGCACCGGCGCGTCCGGCGCCCCGGTACCGGGCCGCCCGCCGGCCGCGCCGCCCGCACCGCCCGCACCGCTCGTCATACCGCCGCCCCGAGAGCGGCGATCACATCCACCTTGCGCGGCATCCCCGCCGCCCGCCGCACGATCCGGCCCTCCGCGTCCAGGACGAGCACGGTCGGGGTCTTCTCGATCCCGAGGGCCCGCACCAGGTCGAGCCGGTCCTCGGCGTCGATCTCGATGTGCGTGACTCCCTCGACCATCGCCGCGACCTCGGCGAGGATCCGCCGGGTGGCCCGGCAGGGCTGGCAGAACGCGCTGGAGAACTGCACCAGGGTGGCCCGCTCCCCCGGCTCCGCGCCCAGCTCCGCGGCGCCCAGACGTGCCCGCGCACCGTCCGGACCGCCCTCCGGCCGTTCGACCCGCCCGCCATCCCGCCCGAGCACCCGCACTCCCGTCGCCGTCTTCGTCCGCGTACGTCATCCTCGTACGCTCGTCCGTGGACCGGAGCACCCGAAGGGCCCACCACATTCCCGGCGTGACGAGAATCTCCCCGGGCACGGGCCTCTGGGCTGGCCAGCAGCCCTCGTATGGGGCACGATCCCATGGTCGCGTACCTACGCTTCCGTAACTTCCGGCCGGGAGAACCTCCCCAGGCAGAAAGCGGGGTCTCCCCACCATGGCTGAGCTCGTCTACCCTCCCGTGATCGGCACCGCCCACGGACTCTTCCGCGCGCTCGACATCCGGATCGACATGAAGGGCACCGAGAACATCCCCCGCAAGGGCGGTGCGGTCCTCGTGTCGAACCACATCGGTTACCTCGACTTCATCTTCGCCGGCCTGACGGCGCGGCCGCAGAAGCGCCTGGTGCGCTTCATGGCGAAAGAGTCGGTGTTCCGGCACAGGGTGTCCGGTCCGCTGATGCGCGCGATGAAGCACATCCCCGTCGACCGCAAGCAGGGTGAGGCGGCCTACCAGCACGCCCTGGACTCGCTGCGGGCCGGCGAGATCATCGGCGTCTTCCCGGAGGCGACGATCTCCCAGTCGTTCACGCTGAAGAGCTTCAAGTCGGGCGCGGCGCGCATGGCGCAGGAGGCCGGGGTCCCGCTGATCCCGGTCGCGCTGTGGGGTACCCAGCGGCTGTGGACCAAGGGGCGCCCGAAGAACCTCAAGCGCAGCCACATCCCCGTGACGATGCGGGTGGGCGAGCCGATGGACGCTCCCGCCGACCAGTACGCCGGGGCGATCACCCGTCGCCTGCGCGACCGCGTGCAGGAGCTCCTGGACGCCGCCCAGCGCGCCTACCCGGACAAGCCCAAGGACGCCACCGACTCGTGGTGGCTGCCGGCCCACTTGGGCGGCACCGCGCCGACGGCGGCCCAGGTCCGCGAAGCGGGCTGAGTCCCCACCCACAGCAGTGCGACTCCGCCCCGGGCGGGAGCGGAGCCAGGACTGCCGCGGCCTGCCGGTCGCGCCGGTCGGCCGCCGTGACGGGCTGCGGGGACGGGCTGCGATGACGGACTGCGGGCGGCTCAGCCCGAGGGTGTGCGGTGATCCTCCGTGCTGCCGGGGGGACCGCACGGAGCGGTGATGCACTGCCATTGCGGCTTCTCCGGAACGTGCGCCCCGCCATGGGAGCCGCCCTTGCCGGGGCGCTTGCCGCCCCACTTCCCGTTCTTCCTCCCCTTGCCGTCGCCCCGCTCGCCGGGACGGTTCTCAGTCCACGGCGAGGTGGAATGGCCGTCTGCGTCCGCGTCACGACGGTCCGCCACGGCCGCGTGCGGGGCGGCCGGGGCGGCGGCGAAGGCGGCCGTGGGCACCAGTACGGCTCCGGCGGCCATGGCGGTCGTGGCGGCGAACAGGGCCAGGCGTCGCGTTCGAACGGGGTGGGGCATGACGGTTCTCCTCCGACGAGAGAGCGGAACGGACACCTCCAGTACGCCCCGTCTCCCGCCTCGCGTCATGTCCCTCCCTCTCGTGTCTTGACGTGTCGCGGCGACCCCGCTAGAGGACCGCGTGGGCCTGTCGCCCGGTCGGGTCTCGGCATGGGTCGGGGTCTCCCACGCCTCGGAGTGGTGCTCGGTGCCCGGCCGGCGCCGGCCCGCGGTGAGCCTGCGCACGACGGCCCGTCTCAGGCCTCGGTTCCGGCGCGCCTGCGGCGCCGGTGGGCGGCTACGCGGGCGCGCGTGGCGCAGCCGGTGGAGCAGTAACGGCGTACGCTTCCCGGCCCGGTGGCGAGGAAGAACCGTCCGCAGCCCTCGGCGGCGCAGGCGCCCCAGGCGATCCGCCCGTACTCGGTGAGCAGTTGGGCGAGCGCGAGGGCGCCGGAGGCGAGGAACCAGTCGCCCCAGCCGGCCCCTTCGCCCCGGTCGGCGTGCAGGTGCCACGGGTGGCCGTCGTGCCGGGTGAGGCGGGGCCGGGTTCCGTACTCCTCGAAGAGCGCGTTGAGCGCCTCGGCGGCGCGGTCCTCCTCCCGCTCCCCGAGCACCGCCGCGATCCGCCGGGCCGCGGCGCGCAGTTCGGCGGCGCCCGCCTCGGGGAACGCCTCCTCGGTGAGGCCGGACGGGCGCTCCCCGTGCCCGGCGAGCAGCTCCGCGAGGTCGGCGCGCGGCAGTTCGGGGTTCACGCGGACCGCCTCGGCGAGGTCGATCAGCCGCCGGGCCGCCGAGAAGCCCTGGGAGTCCGCCATGCCCGAATCCTTTCCCCGTACACACGAGTGGCGTAACGTCTTGTGCGTTTATCACGTTACACAGGACCGGGAGGGGTCGAATGGGCGGGTTCGGGCGGTACCTGGCGGCGGCGCTGGCCGCGCGGATCGCCTCGGAGGGCATGGGCATGGCCGTGGTGCTGCTCGCCCTGGAGCGCACCGGGAGCGCGGCGCACGGGGCGTTCGTCCTGACGGCCTGGCTGGCCCCGCACGTCCTGGCAGCCCCCCTCGCGGGCGCCGCGGCCGCACGGACCCGCCGGCCACGGCTTTTCCACGTCGGCGCCGTGGCCGGGTTCACGGCGGCCGTGGCGGCGCTGACCGTGCTGCTCGGCCGGGCCCCGACGGCGCTGGTGCTGGCGGTGGCGGTGCTCGGCGGCACCTGCGGTCCGATGGTGACGGGCGGGCTGTCCAGCCTGGTCACGGGTCTGGTACCGGCGGGGCCCGGGCGCGACCGGGCGTACGGCTGGGACGCCGCCACCTACAACGCCGCGGCGGTCACCGCGCCGGCGGCGGTCGGCCTGGTCGCGGCGCTCGGCTCGGCCGGGCCGGCCATGGCCGTACTGGCGGCCTCGGGTGCACTGGCGGCGGCGCTGGCGGCGACCCTCCCGTACGAGGACCAGGGCGCCGGCCGGGCCCCGGACGCACCCCGGGCCGGGCTGGGCGCGGGCCTCGCGGCCCTGTGGCGGGTCCGCGAGCTGCGGGCCGTCACCTCGGCCACGACCCTGGCCTTCGTGGGCATCGGCTCGCTCACCACCACCTCGGTGCTGCTGGCCGCCGAGCTCGGCAGTCCGGGCGCCGGGGGTGTGCTGATGACGGCCTTCGCGGTGGGGGCGCTGGCGGGCTCGCTGACGCTGGGCCGGATCACGACCGTGGCGCCGGGCCGGCTGGCCCGGTGGGCGCTGGCCGGGACCGGCGCGGCCCTCGCCGCAGCGGCCTTCGCGCCCTCCTTCGCACCCTCCGTCGCCGTGACGGCGGCGCTGTTCGCGGTGGCCGGGGTGTGCGACGGGCCGCTGCTCACGGCCACGCTGCGGATCCGCTCGGAGAGCGCCCCGGAGGGGGTGCGGACGCAGGTGTTCACGCTGGGCGCGGGGCTGAAGCTGACGGCCGCGTCGGTGGGGGCGGCGCTGGTGGGGCTCGCGGCCGACGCCCCCGCGGCGGCGCTCTTGACGGGGATCGCCGCGCTGCTGCTCGCGTCCGCCCTGCTGCACGTCCTGGTGGCGCCGCGCGGACCCCGGCCGGCGGCGGATGCGGCTACAGCGCCGTCGGCAGCCTCCGCCACAGCTGCTGCCGGTCGGCGGACTCCCGGAGGGCGCTGAGGGCGGCCGGGTGCGGGGCGGCGTACAGCTCGGGATAGTCGATCTCGCCGAGCTCCGGGCGTACGGGGAAGGCCAGTTGCTCTCGGTCGAGGTCGAACCGGGCGTCCACGCCGGGCTTGTTGCCGCGCGGGTCCAGGCGGGCCCACTGATCACTGCCGGGCAGCCTGAGGGCGATCAGGCCGTGGACGAGGTGGCGCGAACCGTCGTCCTCGGCAAGCCGCTGGTAGCAGAGGGCGGCCGGGACACCTTGAGCCCGCAGGAGGGCGACGAGCGCATGGGACTTGGCGTAGCAGATTCCGTTGCGCGTGCCCAGGACGTCCGACGCGCGCCAGGTGACCCTCATGTCACCGGAATCGGCCGAGTGCGGGATGGCGTCGCGGACGAACTCGAAGGCACCCTTGGCGTATGAATATGCGTCACCGGTGGTGGACCAAAGGTCGTCCGCGGTGTCCTGCACCAGCGGATGCCAGTGATCGATGGCCGCATCCGACGCCAAGTAGGCGTGTATATCAGGGTTCTGTTGGATCAGCTGCATGAGCCTGAGCATAGGCAGGCCCCCGGCCGTAGATCAATAGATTTACAACCGGGGGCATATCTATACAGTCGTGAGGCTTAGCGTGACAGCTCTTCCTTCAGTGCCTGGAGGAAGCCGTCCACGTCCTCCTCCTGGGTGTCGAAACCGCACATCCAGCGGACGTCGCCCGCGGCCTCGTCCCAGAAGTAGAAGCGGTACCGCTCCTGCAGCCGCCGGGACACCTCGTGCGGCAGCCGTGCGAACACCGCGTTGGCCTGCACCGGGTAGAGGATCTCCACGCCGTCGGTCTCGCGCACTCCGGCGGCGAGCCGCTCCGCCATCGCGTTGGCGTGCCGGGCGTTGCGCAGCCACAGATCCTTGGCGAGCAGCGCCTCCAACTGCACCGACACGAAACGCATCTTGGACGCGAGCTGCATCGACATCTTGCGGATGTGCTTCATCTGCCGGACCGCGTCCGGGTTGAGCACCACCACGGCCTCGCCGAACATCATGCCGTTCTTGGTGCCGCCGTACGACAGCACGTCCACGCCGACCGCGTTCGTGAAGGCGCGCATCGGCACGTCGAGCGAGGCCGCGGCGTTGGCTATCCGGGCGCCGTCGAGGTGCACCTTCATGCCGAGCCCGTGGGCGTGCTCGCAGATCGCCCGGATCTCGTCCGGGGTGTAGACCGTGCCCAGCTCGGTGTTCTGGGTGATCGACACGACCTGCGGCATCGCCCGGTGCTCGTCCTCGAAGCCCCAGGCCTCCTGGTCGATCAGCTCGGGGGTGAGCTTGCCGTCCGGGGTCGGGACGGTGAGCAGTTTGAGGCCCGCCATCCGCTCCGGAGCGCCGCCCTCGTCCACGTTGATGTGAGCGGTCTTGGCGCAGATCACCGCACCCCAGCGGTCCGTCATCGCCTGGAGGGCGGTGACGTTCGCGCCGGTGCCGTTGAAGACCGGGAAGGCCTCCGCGTAGGGCCCGAAGTGGCTGCGGATGACCTTCTGCAGGTGTTCGGTGTACTCGTCCTCGCCGTACGCGACCTGGTGGCCGCCGTTGGCGAGCGCGATGGCGGCCAGGACCTCCGGGTGCACCCCCGCGTAGTTGTCGCTCGCGAAACCTCGCACCGCCGGATCGTGGTGGCGCCGGGCGTCGGTCTTCCCGGCATCGGTTCTCACGGTTGCGGAGTGAGCCACAGACGCTGTCCGTTCACATCGATTGCGGGCCGCTCCCAGACGCCGGCGATGGCCTCGGCCAGCTCCTTCACGTCGGTGAAGCCCGCGAACTTCGCACTGGGACGCTCGGCGCGCATCGCGTCGTGCACCAGTGCCTTGATGACCAGGATCGCAGCCGCCGCGCCCGGGCCCTCGTCACCGCCCGCCTTGCGGAAGGAGTCCGCCATGGCCAGGGTCCAGGCCTCGGCTGCCGCCTTGCCCGCGTTGTACGCGGCGTTGTTGGCGACCGGCTTGTGCGCGCCGGACTGGCTGACCAGGACGTAACGGCCGCGGTCGCTGCGCAGCAGTCCGTCGTGGAAGGCGAGTGAGGTGTGCTGGACCGTGCGGATGAGGAGCTTCTCCAGGAAGCCCCAGTCCGCGAGGTCGACGTCGGTGAAGGTCTTGCTGCCGCGCCAGCCGCCGACGAGGTGGACCAGCCCGTCGATCCGGCCGAATTCCTTCTCGGTCTGCTCGGCCCAGGCCTTGGTGGCGGCCAGGTCCAGCAGGTCCACCGTGTCACCGGTGATGGTGGCACCGCCGTGGGCGTAGCGTGCCGCGTCCACGGCTTCCGCGAGCCGCCCCGCATCGGCGTCGGACGCGATGACCACGGCGCCCGCCTCGGCGAGGCGGAGCAGGGTGGCGCGGCCGGCGGGCCCGCCGGCCCCGGCCACCGCCACCACCGCTCCGTGCAGCTTTCCGTTGCCGTTCCCGGAGCCGTTCATCTCTGCAGCCTCCTGTGGGCGAGCGCTCACGCGGCGACTCGCTCGGCCTGCTCGGCATTCAGGGCGGTGATGCCCTTCGTGGAGGCGATCACTCCCTTGAGCTTCTTGGCGAGCGCCTCAAAGAACATGCTGAGCGGAAACTCGTCCGGAAGCACGTCGTCCACGAGCTTGCGCGGCGGCTGCGTCATGTCGAGGGCGTCGGGACCCTTGGCCCACTTGGATCCCGGGTGCGGGGCGAGGTACGTCGAGACCAGCTCGTAGGCCTTGAACCAGTGGACCAGCTTCGGGCGGTCGATGCCGGCCCGGTACAGGTCCTCGATCTCGGCGCAGAGCTGGTTGGTGACCTGCGGGGCGCGCATCCAGTCGATCTTCAGCTTGTTGTCCGTCCAGCGCACGACGTCGTGCTTGTGGAGGTACGCGAAGAGCAGCTGGCCGCCGAGTCCGTCGTAGTTGCGGTTGCGGTCGCCGGAGACCGGGAAGCGGAACATCCGGTCGAAGAGGACGGCGTACTGCACGTCGCGGCCGTGCTCGTTGCCCTCGGACTCCAGCTTCACGGCCTCCTTGAAGGCGGTGAGGTCGCAGCGCAGCTCCTCCAGGCCGTACATCCAGAACGGCTGGCGCTGCTTGATCATGAAGGGGTCGAACGGCAGGTCGCCGTGGCTGTGGGTGCGGTCGTGGACCATGTCCCACAGGACGAAGGCCTTCTCGCAGCGCTCCTGGTCGGTGACCATGGCGGCGATGTCGGCGGGCAGCTCGAGGCCGAGGATGTCGACGGCGGCCGCGGTGACCTTGCGGAAGCGCGCGGCCTCGCGGTCGCAGAAGATGCCGCCCCAGGTGAAGCGCTCGGGCGCCTCGCGCACGGCGATGGTCTCCGGGAACAGCACGGCGGAGTGCGTGTCGTAGCCCGCGGTGAAGTCCTCGAAGGTGATGCCGAGGAAGAGCGGGTTGTCGTACCGGGTGCGCTCCAGCTCGGCGAGCCACTCGGGCCACACCATCTTGAGCGCGACGGCCTCCAGGTTGCGGTCCGGGTTGCCGTTCTGCGTGTACATCGGGAAGACGACGAGGTGCTGGAGACCGTCGGCGCGCTCGGCGGCCGGGTGGAAGGCCAGCAGGGAGTCGAGGAAGTCCGGCACCTGGAAGTCGCCCGCGGCCCACTTGCGCAGGTCGCCGACGAGGGCCTCGTGGTACTCCGTGGCGTGCGGCAGCAGCGGGGACAGCGTCTCGATGGCGCGGATCACGCGCCCGACGGCGGCCTCGGCGGTGTGCCGGGCGGGTGCACCCTCGGCCTCGAAGTCGATGGAGCCGTCCTTGGCCTGCCAGGGGCGGATCTCCTCCACGGCGGCCTTGAGCTCGGGCCACGCCGGGTGGTCGACCACCCGCGCCTCGGCGGTTATTACGGCCCCGCCGGTACCCGGCACAAGAGTTTCCGTCATGTCACTTCCTCCACAGGAGAACCTCACGTCAACACAGCGTATGGGTGCGAGGCTCTCCTACTCAAGTGGGGAACTCAGGAAATTATCCTGCGTCACCCCCTGCTTCACCGGAAGTCTTCCCGTTCCTCGGGGTGGAACGGAAGAGTCCGCCCAGTCGCGGCAAGGCTTCCCCGACGTGCGGCCGTCCGCCGCCCCTGCCGGGGCGGGCGGTGGCCGCGCGGGGGACCGAGGCGGAGATCACAACCCCCGGAAGTGCGGAATGACCTTTTCGCCCCACTGGCGCAGGGTTTCCAGGCAGGCCTCCTGTTCCACCGTGCCCATCTGGATCAGGCACATGATCTCGTCCGCGCCCGCCTCCCTCAGCCGTTCCACGTAGGCGATGGCGTCGTCGGCGGTCCCGTAGGCGTGGTCGGCGTTGAACGTGGCCGTAGAGGCGGGCCGGACCGGGATGTCCAGTTCATGCAGCCGGGCCACCACCTGCTCGGCGGCCCTGCGCATCTCGGCGGCGTCGTCCGCGCCCGCGACCACGGCCTCGTCCGGGATGCCGGCCCCGCCGTACCAATGGGCGATGGACTGGGCGAAGAAGCGCTGACCGCGGGTGCCGATCCGCCGCGCCTCCTCCCGGTCGTCCAGCACGATGGTCGGGCACAGCACCGAGAAGTGGTCGTTGACCACGGTGGACACGAACCGGCTTCCGTCCCGCCCGGCGATCGCGGCGTCGTAGACGGACCGCATCCGCGCGATCGATCCGGGTCCGGCGAAGCCCATCACCAGCGCCCCGATCCCCAGCTCCGCCGCCTGGACCAGGGTCTCGCCCCGGCTGCACGCCAGGAACAGCGGCGGATGCGGGGTCTGCCGCGGCCGCGGCAGGATGGGGTGCGGGTCGATGTCGATGAGCTCGCCGTGGTACTCCAGCTCCTCCTCCTGCCAGGCCCGGCCGATGATCCTCAGGGCCTCCTCGACCTCCGCCGCGGTGCGCTCCCGGTCCACCCCGCACAGCGAGGTCTCCTGCTCGGTGCCGCCGCGCCCGGCGCCGAGGTCGAGCCGTCCTCCCGACAGCAGGTCGAGCATGGCGGCCCGCTCCGCGACCCGCACCGGGTGATTGAAGTTGAAGGGCATGCACACGACGCCGTGGCCGATGCGTATGGTGCTGGTCTTGGCGGCGACCCAGCTCAGAAAGATCTCAGGGGCGCTCATGTGCGCGTACCACTTCAGCGAGTGGTGCTCGACCGCCCAGATCCGGTCGAAGCCCATGCGTTCGGCCAGCACGGCCTGCTCGACGCAGTCGCGGATGACCTGGTGCTCCCGCTCGACGGTCGGATCGGCCAGCTGAGCCTCGAAGATCACGGAGAATTCCACGGTGCCTCCAGGGTTGCGTCGCGTGCCCGGACTTACTTCAATTCGGAATATGACTAGTAGTCATGAGTCGAAGAAGCAAGAGCTTCCGCCGACCGCGTGGGCCGTTCTCGGCCTGCTCTCCTTCCCCGGCGGGCGGACCGGCTACGAGCTGAAGAAGTGGGCGGACTCCTCGCTGCGCTTCTTCTACTGGTCTCCGGCCATCAGCCAGATCTACGCGGAGCTGCACCGACTGGAGGAGATCGGTTACGCGGCCTCCGCGCGCTCGGGTCCCGAGGAGGCGCGGGCCAAGCGGCGCTACGCCATCACCGACGCGGGCCGCGAGGCCCTCTCCGGCTGGGCCGCCGACACCGCGCAGGCGGGGCCCCCGGTGCTCAAGCACGGCCTGCTGCTGCGGATCTGGCTCGGCCACCTGGGCGAGCCGGAGCGGCTGCGCGCGATGGTCGGCGAGCACCTGGAGCGCACCCGAGGCGAACTGGCCGCCGTACGGGAGGCCATGGAGCAGGCGGGCGGCGTACCGGAATGGGCCTTCCAGGCCCTCGCACTGCGCTGGAGTGAGCGGCGGCACCTGGCCGAACTGGAGCTGGGCGAGGCCCTGCTCGGCGACTTGGAGGGGCTCGAAGAGGCCCCGCCGGCCACCGAGTCCGGCAGGGGGGCGGAGAGCGGCAGCGGGCCCCGTCAAGCCGGTGGGGACGCGCCCACGCCCGGGTGACGCGGCAGGCCCGGCACCGGCCGCCGCGGGACGCACAGCCCTGGCGTGAAGCGGCCGGAGCGCCCTTCCGGGGCGCTGCACGGACGGTCCCTTCGCACCCCCGGCGCACTAGCATGCGTCCTCATCGCGCGCGGCCGGTCGGGACACCGCGACCGCGCGGGGAGCCGCCGTCGACGGAAGCGAGAGAACCTTGACTTTCCTCACCATCGGTCACCGCGGGGTCATGGGTGTCGAACCGGAGAACACCCTGCGGTCGTACCTTCGAGCGGAACGTTCCGGCATGGACGCCATCGCCCTGGACCTCCGGCTGAGCAAGGACGGCGCCCTCGTCGCCCTGCACGACCCCGAGGTGGACCGGACCACCGACGGCTCGGGGGCCGTCGCCGATCTGACCCTGGCCGAGCTGCGCGAGCTGGACGCCGGGCAGGGCGAGCACGTGCCGGTCTTCGAGGAGGTCCTCGACGCAGTGCGGTCGCCGCTCCAGGCGGCCGTCGCCGACCGGGCCGCCGCCGCGGTGCTCGCGGAGCTGATCCTGCGCCGCGACCTGACCGCCCGGGTGGAGGTGGCCTCCGCCGACGGGGCGGTGCTCGCCGAGGCGGCCCGGCTCGTGCCGGGCGTACGGACCACCCTGTACGCGTCCCCCCGCGCCGGCGACGCCGAGGGCGTCGTGAACCGGGCGGTGGCCGCCGGTGCCGCAACGCTCGCCGTGGACATCCGTCTGCTCGCCCTGGAGACCGTGGAGTCGGCGCACGCGGCGGGCCTGCGGGTGACCGGCCGCGCGGTCAACACCCTGGACCGGTTGCGGCTCGCGCGGGCGCTCGGGCTGGACGGCGCGACCACGGACTACCCGGAGATCCGCAGCACCGGCCGCTTCACCGCGTGAGGGCGACCGCGCCTCAGAGCGGCTTGACCAGCAGCTCGAAGGCCAGGTCGTCGCGGAGCGGGACGCCGAAGCGCTCGTTGCCATAGGGGAAGGGGCTCAGCTCGCCGGTGCGCCGGTAGCCGCGGCGCACGTAGTAGGCGATGAGCTCCTCCCGCAGGTTCACCACCGTCATCCTCATCTCCTGCGCGGCCCACGTCTCGCGGGCCCTGCGCTCGGCCTCGGCGAGGATCTCCCTGCCGAGGCCGGCGCCCTGGAGTCCGGGCCGGACCGCGAACATGCCGAAGTAGGCGTGGCCGCCCCGGTGTTCGAGGTGACAGCAGGCGACGAGTTCGCCCGCGCGCTCGACGACGAGCAGGACCCCGTCCGGGCTGTCGATGATCGCGCGGACCCCGTCCAGGTCCGTGCGCTGCCCGTCCAGGTAGTCGGCCTCGGTGGTCCAGCCGGCCCGGCTGACCTCTCCGCGGTAGGCGGACTCGACGAGCGCCACCAGTTCCGGTACGTCCGCCTCCACGGCGCTGCGGAAACTCAGGGCGGCGTGCTGGGCGGTCGACATCGGACACTCCGTTCGGTGCGGCGGCATATGACATGCCTGGTGCGGCAGGGAGAGCGTATCCCGGGGCGGCGTGAGCGCCGGGTGAGAGGGGCATCTCTCCCCGTGACGCCGACGAACCGGGAGTTGCGCCGTGCACGGTTCCGCTACGCCGCTTTCCGCCTCCGTCTCCTCCTGGCTGCTCGTTTTGCTGTGCGTGGTGAGCGGTGCGTACTGCCTGCGGCGGGTGCGCGGATCGGGGGCCACCGCCGGGGAGGCGGTGATGGGGTTCGGCATGGCGCTGATGGCCGTGCCCCTCGGGCACGGCGACGGGTGGCGGGGACCCGTGCTGGGCGTTGTCTTCTGTGGCGCGGCCCTGCACGCCCTGTGGCTGCTGCGGGGCGGCATGCACCACGCGCACCACCTGGTGGGCACCCTGACGATGGTCTACATGACCCTGCCCGGGGGGTCAGGGCACGGGCAGGGGGCGGGGCTTCCGCTGCTGACCGGGGCGCTCCTCCTGTACTACGCCGGATACGTGGTGCTCGGAGGGACCCGACTGATCACCGCGGGCGGACCGCCGCCCGAGCATCCGGCGGCCGTCGCCCGTGGCGGACCGGTGGAGTTCATCCACGCCTGCCGACTGGCCATGGGAATGGGGATGCTGGCCATGCTGCTCACGATGTGACGCAGGCCGCGGACGTGTCCTGCGTCACCAATGACCCGAGGTCGTACCCGCAGGTAGCCCCGCGCTCATAGGCTGGCGACCATGATGGTCCCCGCCGCACTCCTGTTGCTCGGCGCCCTGACCGCGGTGCTCGCCCCCCGTCTGCTGGCCCGCGCCCGATGGCCCGAGCGCGAACCCGTCGTGGCCCTGTGGGTGTGGCAGTGCGTGGTCGCCGCGGTGCTCCTGTGCTTCGGGCTGTCGATGCTGCTGAGCGCGGCCGCCGCCTGGCAGGCGGTCCGGGGCCGGCTCTTCGCCGCCGCCCCGCACGGCGTGGTCGACGCCTACGCGCTGGGCGCGTCCGGCGGTCCCTGGGCCGTCGGCACCGCGCTGGTGCTGGCGGGCGGTGCGCTGTGGACCGGGGCGATGCTGACCGGCGAGGTGCTGCGGGCGCGCGCCCGGCGGCGGGCGCAGGGCAGCGAACTGCTGGTGCGGGCCCCGCTGCTGCCCGGGGAGGACCCCGCGGGCGCGCGGCTCGTCGTACTGGAGGGTCCGCGGCCGGACGCCTGGTGGCTGCCAGGGGCGGCCCCGCAGCTGGTGGTCACGACGGCGGCGCTGGGCCGGCTGAAGGGCAGCCAGCTGGACGCCGTGCTGGCCCACGAGCAGGGGCACGCGGCGGCCCGGCACGACTGGCTGCTGCACTGCTCGCGGGCGCTGGCCCGGGGTTTCCCGCAGGTTCCGGTCTTCGCGGCCTTCGAGGCGGAGATGCACCGGCTGGTGGAACTGGCCGCCGACGACGTGGCCTCGCGGCGGTACGGACGCCTGACGATCGCGCTGGCGCTGGTCGGACTCAACGAGGACCGCGGCGTGTTCGGGACCTCCTCGACACAGCACGCGCACGTCCCGCAGCGGGTGCGCAGACTCCTGTCGGCCGACCCCCGGCTGTCGCCGGGCCGCAGACTGCGGCTGACGGCGCTGGCCACGCTGGTCCCGGCGGTCCCGCTGCTGGTGGCCTTCGTACCGGGACTGAGCGCCCTGGCCTAGGAGGTGGCGGCGGCACGGTGCTGCGGTCGCGGTGCTGCGGTCGCGGTGCTGCGGCGCAATACGGCCGCGCGGCGGTGCGAGGATCCCACCATGCGGAACAATCCACTGCGCTGGACGGGCGTCCTCGGTCTGCTGCTCTTGGCGGTCCTGACGGTGCTGGTGGTGACGGGGTGGCGGCCGCTCCTCTCCTACGACGGTCACGTCGCCCGGGACCTGCACGCGCACGCCCTCGCCCACCCCGGGATCACCGGTGCCATGAGGGTGCTCACCGACTGGGTGTGGGATCCATGGACCATGCGTGCGCTGGCCGCCGTGGTCTGCCTCCTGCTGTGGCGGCGGGGCGACCGGGAGCGGGCCCTGCGGGTGGCGCTGGTCGCGGTGGTGGCGACGGTGGTGCAGCAGGGAATGAAGACACTGGTGGGGCGGGAGCGCCCGGTGTGGTCGGATCCGGTGGACTCGGCGCAGTACTTGGCCTACCCCTCCGGCCACGCCCTGACGGCGACGGTGGTGTGCGGGCTGCTCCTGTGGCTGCTCCCCCATCCGGTCCCCGCGTGGGCGCCGATCGCCTGGGCGGTGGCCGCGGTCTCGGTGCTCGGGGTCGGCTTCACCCGCGTCTACCTCGGCGTGCACTGGCTGTCGGACGTGGTGGCGGGCTGGCTCCTGGGCGTGGCACTGGTGGCCCTCGCGACGTCCGGATCCGGCCGGCGACGCAGATCCGACGTCTCAAGGCGGGCCTGAAGCAGCACAGCCATGAGCAGGGCGCACTCAGGGGACAGCCGCGCTCCGGGCCGAGCGGCGTCCCTGCCGGCCTCGCTCTCCGGGCGGGCCGATCGGCCGACCGGGCGCGCTCGGTCGTACCGGTGGCCCTGAAGTAGGTGTGCCTGCTCTGGGCGATCCCCCGTGTCACCCAGAGCAGGCCCCTGCGCTGAGTATATTGGCTCTGAGCCAGTCAACGCAGGAGTAAGCATGTCCCCGCGCAGCGCATCGGTCAATGAAGAATTGCGCAGACGTTCCCGGGAGCGGCTGCTCCAGTCCACGGTCGAGCTCGTCGCCGAGCGCGGCTACGAGGCGACGACCCTCGGCGACATCGCCGACCGGGCGGGTGCGGCGCGCGGACTGGTCTCGTACTACTTTCCCGGCAAACGGCAGTTGCTGCAGTCGGCGGTGCACCGGCTGATGCACCTCACCCTGCACGCCGCGCTGGAACGGGAGCCCCGCAGCGAGGACGGGCGCGAGCGGCTCGCGCGCGCCATCGACGCCGTCCTCGGGCTGGCCCGGGACCATCCGCTGCTGATGCGGACGCACATGGCGGGCATCCTCACGGCCGAGGGCTTCGTGCAGTGTCCGGAGCAGCAGCGGCTGGCGGAGCTGCTCCGGGACACCGTCGCCCGGTACGGTTCGGCGGACGTGGACGCGGACTATCCGCTGCTGCGGGCTCTGTTGATGGGTGCGGTGGTGGCGGTCCTGCTGCCCGGCGCCCCGATGCCGGCCGCGCGACTGCGGGCCGAGCTGTTCCAGCGCTACGGGCTGGACTGGGAACTCGGTGTTCCGCCGGACGGCGGGCCGCCGCCCGACGGAAGGTTCCCCTCACACGTGTGACGCGGGCGTCAGCGGTAGTCGGGCTGGCTCTGCACGTTGAGCCGGTCCATCCACACCCATGTGGCGCTCTCGGTGCGCCAGTCGTGCAGCCTCAGCACGTCGAGGCCCTTGGCGATGTCGTTCGAGTAGATGTGGCCGTTG
Organism: Streptomyces sp. NPDC054849; assembly: GCF_053610945.1. Taxonomy (NCBI): domain Bacteria; kingdom Bacillati; phylum Actinomycetota; class Actinomycetes; order Kitasatosporales; family Streptomycetaceae; genus Streptomyces; species Streptomyces sp. NPDC054849. The sequence goes on along the minus strand of NZ_JBSGZI010000004.1, from coordinate 101,091 downwards.
TAGTAGTACGCCGACCAGGACCCGCCGAGTCCGATCCGGTCCGTCGACAGCGGCCCGCGCTCGAAGTACGCGATCTCCTTGGGCCGGGCGGAATCGGTGAACTCCCACACCGAGACACCGCCTTGGTACCAGGCCTGCACCATGATGTCGCGGCCGCCGCCGACCGGGATCAGCGAGCCGTTGTGGGCGACGCAGTTCTCGGTGTCGGCCTGGTGGCGCGGGATCTTGAAGTAGCTGCGGAAGGCGAGCTTGCGCTGGTCTCCGCGGCCGGTGATGTCGTAGATCCCGTCCGCTCCTCGGTGGGGACCGGTGGCCTCGTTGCAGGTGGCACCGCCCCCTCCGCCGAGTTCGTCGGTGAACACCACCTTGTCCGCGCGCTCGTTGAAGGTCGCCGAGTGCCAGAACGCGAAGTTCACGTTGTCCTGCACGCGGTCGATGACCCTCGGCTGCTCGGGCTCGCTGATGTCGAAGAGGATGCCGTCGCCCATGCAGGCGCCGGCGGCCAGGTTCCTGGACGGAAGCACGGTGATGTCGTGGCAGCCGGTGGTCTTGGAGACGCCGGGGTTGGTGGGCCCGCCCGGGTTGCCGCCGTCGGGGAAGAGGATCGGGAAGGCGACGACCGCGGCCTTCGTCGGCGCCTTCTTCGGGACCTTCACCACGGAGATGCCGTCGTGGGGCGGCTTGCAGTCGGGGAACGCCTCGTTCGGGGAGTACGAGGCGACGTAGAGGTAGATGTCGCGGCCGCCCGGCACCAGGGTGTGGGTGTGGGAGCCGCAGGCGGTCTCGACGGACTTGATGTACTTGGGGTTCTTCTTGTCCTTGATGTCGAAGATCTTGATGCCCTCCCACGAGGACTTCTCCGTCGCGGGCTGCGAGACGCTGTTGCAGGAGTCGTCGCTGCGCGAGGAGTCGGTGGAGAGGAAGAGCAGGTCGCCGTAGACGGAGATGTCGTTCTGGCCGCCCGGGCAGAGGACGTGGGAGACGGTCTTCGGCGCCTTCGGGTTGCCGATGTCGTAGATCGTGAACCCGTTGTAGTTGCCCGCGTAGGCGTACCTGCCCTGGAAGGCCAGGTCGGAGTTGACGGCCGTGGGGTCGCTGGTTGGGATGTTGGCCAGAGGCGTGATGTTGGGGCTGTGCACGATCTCGTCCTGCCCGGGGATCTCACCCGGGGCGAGTGCCCTGCCCTCGACGGGGCCGGCGCTCTGCTGGTTGCCGTGGCCCGGCGCCAGATCGCCCGGGTCGGGGGTGGCGGCCGCCGGTCCGGCTGTCAGCAGCGTGGTGAGGAGCCCGGCCGCGGCGGCGGCCACCCCCACTCTCCTGTTTCGCACTCTCCTGGTGTGTAACGAGGTCACTGTGCCTCCCATGGGAGCCCGATCGGTTCCGCCCGCAGGGGAACGGAACCAGGACCCCGGCAGTATCTTCCCTTCATGGACATGGCAACAGCCCACAGGGTCCGTGAGAAGTTGGGAACGATAGCCGGGCGGTGCGTCGCGGCGTTGGTGGGCGCAGGCCTCCTGCTGACGCTGGCCGGCTGCCGGGGGGATGACGGCGCCGAGCGGGCCGACGACGGACGGGCCGTGATCGTCGCCCCGGGCAGACCCGGCGAGAAGGCGCGTACGCTCACGCCCGAGCAGGCGGCGAAGGCGAAACCCGACGACACCCCGAACGCCGCCGACCACGCCTACGTGCAGCGCATGATCGAACACCACCGCCAGGCCCTGACCATGAGCGCGCTGACCCCGCAGCGGTCCGCGGCGGACGGGGTGAAACGGCTGGCGGAGCGGATCACGGCCGCGCAGAAGCCGGAAATCGGTGCGATGGAGAAGTGGTTGGCCCGCCATCCGGCGCCGTCGGCGGGTTCCGGCGGGCACGGCCACGGCGGGGACCACGGCCCGGACCACGGCGCGATGCCGGGCATGGCGACCGAGCAGCAGCTCAAGGAACTGGCCCAGGCCAGGGGCGCCGATTTCGACCGGCTCTTCCTGAAGCTGATGACCGCCCACCACGAGGGCGCCCTGAAGATGGCCGGCGAAGCGCTGGCCGGGGGCAACAACGTCGCCGTCGAGGAGATGGCCACCGAGGTGGTGGCCACGCAGAGCGCCGAGATCCACCGTATGCGCGCGATGGGCTGACGGCGGACGGAGCCGGTGTCATGCTGGGACCACCTGCGGGAGGAGCTCCGCCGTGCTTCGTGTCGCCGTCGTCGGATCGGGCCCCAGCGGGGTCTATGCGGCCCAGACGCTGGTCCAGCAGCGCGAGGTGCCCGGAGTGCGGGTCGACGTACTGGACCGGCTGCCCGCACCGTACGGGCTCGTCCGGTACGGGGTCGCTCCGGACCACGAGAAGATCAAGTCGCTGCAGGGCAGCCTGCGCACCGTCCTGGAGGACGAACGCATCCGCTTCCTCGGGAACGTCGAGGTCGGCGGCGAGGAGCTGTCCACGCAGCGGCTGCTGGAGCTGTACCACGCGGTGGTGTACTGCGTGGGCGCGGCGCGGGACCGGCTGCTGGGCATCCCCGGCGAGGACCTGGCCGGCGTGCACTCCGCAACGGCGTTCGTGTCCTGGTACAGCGGTCATCCGGACGCCGCCGCCGAGGCCTTCGACCTGCCCGGGGTGGATGCGGCGGTGGTGGTCGGGGCGGGCAACGTCGCGGTGGACGTGACGCGGATCCTGGCCCGGGGCCCGGCCGAACTGACGCCGACGGACATGCCGCAGCCCGCGTTGGGCGCCCTCGCGGACAGCGGGGTGCGCAGGGTGGCGATGGTGGCCCGGCGCGGGCCCTCGCAGGGCAAGTTCACCACCAAGGAGTTGCGGGAACTGGGCACGCTGCCGGGGGTGGACGCCTGGTCGGACCCGGCCGAACTGGCGCTCGACCCCCTGTACGACGACCCGGGCGCGGCCGCCGCACTGCCGGCCGTGGCGCGGCGCAACGTGGAGGTGCTGCGCGGCTGGGCCGAGGCGGGCCCGGGCGATGCACCGCGCCGCATCGCGCTGCGGTTCTACCTGCGCCCGGTGGAGATCCTGGGCGGGCCCGACGGCCGGGTCACCGCGATGCGCTTCGAACGGACCGCACCCGACGGCCGCGGCGGGGTGACCGGGACGGGGGTCTACGAGGACATCGAGGCGCAGCTGGTGCTGCGCTCGGTGGGGTACAAGGGCGTCCCGCTGGCCGGGCTGCCCTTCGATCCGGCGAAGGGCACGGTCCCGCACGCGGGAGGACGGGTGCTGCGGGCGGGCCGGGCCTCGGTCGGCGAGTACGTGGCGGGCTGGATCAAGCGCGGCCCGACCGGGGTGATCGGCACGAACCGGCCCTGCGCCAAGGAGACCGCGTCCTCGCTGCTCCAGGACGCGGGGGCGCTGGCCCGGCGCGAGCTGCCCGACGACCCGCTGGACGCCCTGCGGGCAGCGGGCATGCGACCCGTGGAGTGGCCGGGCTGGCTGGCCATCGAGGCGGCCGAGGCCGATCTGGGAGTGTCCCTGGGCCGCCGCTCCGTCAAGATCCCGGACTGGGCCGGCCTGTTGGGCGCCGCGGAGCTCGCTTAGAGGTCTCAAGCACTCCTTCAGGTGGCCGGGTTCGGGGACGGGCGGCGCCTTGAGGGTCTGCAGCAGGGGCAGGCCGTTTGCTCGGGCGACGGCAGGACAGCTGATCAAGCGGTGTCGTAGGGTGCTGCGGTGATGCGCGCGAGAATTCTGGTACTGGCGGTGTCCATGGCGGCCTGCGCCGCGCTGGCGGGGTGCTCGGACGAAGGAGGTGCCGGGCGTACCGCACCGGCACCGGGCCCCACCGTGACGGGTACGGCCGCTCCCCCAGACGCGGCGGCCCTCGCCGAGCGTTACCGGGAGGCGGGCGGGGACGGCGACGTGTACGGCATCGAGCAGATCCCCGGGCCGGACGGGGCGGCGCCCCTGATCGTCGTCCGCACCCACAACCCGGACACGGACGACGCCCTGTTCAAGAAGCAGGCGGCGTCCATCACCGCGTACCTGTCGCTCAGCGAAGGTGTCCGGCTGCCCGGCGGCTACCGCATGGACGTCTTCGGTCCGGACGGTAGCCTGCTCCACCGCTGGGACGCCACGGCCTAGGACAGCGGCCCGGGGACGCCGCGGCCTAGGACAGCCGCGCCGCTTCGGCCGACGCCGCCGTCAGGACGCTGTCGAGGAGGCCGGGGAAGAGCGCCTCCAGGTCCTCCCGGCGCAGGGCGTTGAGCTTGGTGGTGCCCCGGTAGGCCTGGCGTACGACGCCGCTCTCCCGCAGGACGCGGAAGTGGTGGGTGGTCGTGGACTTGGTGACCGGCAGGTCGAAGTGGGAGCAGGACAGGTCCCCGGCCGAGGCGGCCAGATCCAGGACGATGGAGAGCCGCACCGGGTCGGAGAGGGCGTGCAGCACGCCCTCCAGGCGGATCTCGGCCGCCTCGGGGTGGGCGAGGGTGCGGACCGCGTCCCGTTCCGTCATGTCCCTGCTCCACTCAGTCGGCTTGGCTCCCGACCCCCATCGTACGAGAGTCGTCGAAGGAGCTGTCGGAGTCGCGGAATCCGGCGGCAATCGGGGTGCGGCGGCTCCGGCCTGTGGGGCGCCGTCGCACCGCCGTCACCAGGACCGGTGGTACGGCCGGGGCGTACGGATCTCCGCGCCCAGCTCGTCGGCCGCGCGGCGGGCCCAGTACGGGTCGCGCAGCAGCTCGCGGCCCAGCAGGACCGCGTCGGCCTCGCCGTTGGTCAGGATCTTCTCGGCCTGCTGCGGTTCGGTGATGAGGCCGACGGCGGCCACGGGCAGGGCCGTCTCGGCCTTGACCCGGGCGGCGAACGGCACCTGGAACCCGGGGCCGACGGGGATGCTCACCCCGGGGGCCAGGCCGCCGGTCGAGACGTCGAGGAGGTCCACGCCGTGCTCCTGGAGCAGCCCGGCCAGCCGCACCGTCTCGTCGGCGGTCCAGCCGTCCTGCTCCAGCCAGTCGGTGGCGGAGATCCGGAAGAACAGCGGGAGTTCCTCCGGCCACACCGCCCGCACGGCGTCCACGACGTCGAGGGCGAAGCGGGTCCGGTTCTCGAAGGAGCCGCCGTAGGCGTCGGTGCGCTTGTTGCTGTGCGGGGAGAGGAACTCCCCGATGAGGTAGCCGTGGGCGCCGTGGATCTCGACGACCTCGTAACCCGCCGCGAGCGCACGTTCGGCGGCGGCCGCGAACTGGCGGGTGATCGCGCCGATCTCATCGTCCGTCAGCTCGTGCGGAACCGGGTGGCCCTCGGCGAACGGCAGGGCGCTCGGGGCGACCGGCTGCCAGCCGTGCGCCTCGGGTCCGACCGGGGCGCCGCCCTTCCAGGTCCGGTCGGTGGAGGCCTTGCGGCCGGCGTGTGCGATCTGGATGCCGGGGACGGTGCCCTGGGTCTTGAGGAAGGAGGTGATCCGGCGCAGCGCCTCGACCTGGGTGTCGTTCCAGATGCCGAGGTCGTAGGGGGAGATCCGCCCTTCCGGCGAGACGGCGGTGGCCTCCTGGATGATCAGGCCGGTGCCGCCGACGGCGCGGGCGGCGTAGTGCGCGAAGTGCCAGTCGTGGGCCACGCCCGTGTTCGGCCCGGAGGCCTCGGCGCTGTACTGGCACATCGCCGCCATCCACACGCGGTTCGGGACGGTGACCGAGCGAAGGGTGTAGGGCGCGAACAGGGCGGCGAAAGCGGCAGGAACGGCGGGTGCAGCACTCATCAGGGCTCTCCAGATGTCACCGGGCGCGCCGGGATCGGCGGCTAAGTACGAGGTTCACCATACTACGAACTTCCTCGTACTACGAGACTTCTCGTACAAGCACGTCGAGCTCTGTACGCAGCGCCCCGGCCAGCGCGGGCAGGTCCGGGACGGCGCCGGCGTCGGCGACCAGGCCGTAGTGGACCGTCCCCTTGTATGTGGAGACAGCGACGGCCAGCGACTGCCCGCGGGCCAGCGGGGCGAACGGATAGACCTCCCGGACCCGGCTGCCGCCGAGAGAGAAGGTCAGGCCGGGCAGCGGGACGCTCGTGACCAGGATGTCGAAGAGCAGCCGGGCGGCCTGGGCGACGAGCGGCCCCCCGAGCCGGTGGCCGAGCGGGTGGACGTGGTCGGCGAGCAGGGCGACGGCCCCCGCGCCTCGGGCGGGTCCGGCGTCCTTGTTGCGGTCCATGGCCGCCCGGACCCGGTCCAGCCGGAGCAGCGGGTCGCGCTCGGCGAGCGGCAGTCGCAGGAGGTAGCCGGAGAGCCGGTTCCCGCCGCCGGCGCCGGGTCTGCCCCGGCGGGAGACCGGAATGAGGGCGCGAGGTCCCGGTCCGGCGGGCGCGGGATCGCCCCGCTCCTCCAGCCAGCGCCGCAGCGCCCCGGCGACCACGGAGATGAGCACGTCGTTGACGGTGCCGCCGGCGGCCTTGCGGACCAGGTTGACCTCGTCCAGATCCAGGGCGAGGCCGGCGACGGCCCGGGGCCCTGGAGCGGCAGGGTCTGCGGTGAGGGCAGCGGGGACTGCGAGCGGCAGGCCGGCGCGTGCCACGGCGGCGCCGATCTCCAGGGCTTGGCCGACGTCCTGGACGCGGGCGGCCAGGGCCCCGGGGAGCCGGCGCAGGGGAGAGCCGGCCCGCTGCTCGGGGACCGGGCGCGCGGGCGCCCGCGGGGCCGGCCCCTCGTCGAACAGGGTGGCCGCCAGGGCGAGCGCCCCCAGGCCGTCGGCGAGGGCGTGGTGGAACTTGAAGAGAACCGCGAAGGAGTCCGGGTCCGGCCCGGCCAGCACGTGCGCCTCCCACGGCGGGAGCCCCCGGTCCAGCGGGCGGGCCATCAGCGGCCCGGCGGCGGCGTGCGGGTCGGCGGACTCCGTGCGGACGAGGAAGACGTGCCGCGCCGGGTCGAAGCCGGGGTCGGGCGACCAGGCGGCCGCGCCGACCGGCAGCAGCACGTCGCGGATCCGGCGGCGCAGCCCCGGTACGGAGGCGCAGCGGACGGCGAGCAGGTCGGCGGCGTGCTCGGCGGCGCTTGAGGCACGGCCTGCCGCGGCGCCGAAGACGGCGAGGGCGCCGAGATGCATGGGATGGTCGGCGGATTCGATCCGCCAGAAGGCGAGGTCGAGCGGGGAAAGGCGCTCGGTGGCCACATAGGTCCTCTCGGGTGCAGCGACAGTGGCCCGAAGTCAACCCATTGCAAACACCTACATGCAAGTAGCAATCATTCCGTTGCCGTAAATGATCGATGCCGATCACCTGTGCACGAACTCCGCGCGGTCCGCCGGGCCACTGTCGGTGGGCGGGTGCAGACTGGCCGAAAAGAAAGCTCTGCAAGGAAAGACCTACAGGACGACGAGGCCCGGAGGTGCCGGCCATGGCCGACGTACTGCTGCTCGTGGGTACCCGTAAAGGACTCTTCATCGGCCGTCGCCGCAACGGCGCGCCCTGGGAGTTCGGCGGACCCCATTTCAACGCCCAGGCGATCTACGCGGTCGCCGTCGACCGGCGGGGCCCCGCGCCCCGGCTGCTGGTCGGCGGGGACAGCACGCACTGGGGACCGTCCGTCTTCAGCTCCGACGACCTCGGGGTGACCTGGCGGGAACCCGCCGCGGCCGCGGTGAAGTTCCCCCAGGACACCGGCGCCTCGCTGGAGCGGGTCTGGCAGCTCCAGCCGGCCGGGCCCGAGGCCCCGGACGTCGTGTACGCGGGGACGGAGCCGGCCGCGCTGTTCCGTTCGACGGACCGGGGCGAGTCCTTCGAACTGGTCCGCCCGCTGTGGGAGCACCCGAGCCGTGGGAAGTGGCAGCCGGGCGGCGGCGGTGAGGGCCTGCACACCGTGATCACCGACCCCCGCGACCCGGACGCGGTGACGGTGGCCGTCTCCACCGCCGGCGTGTTCCGGACGAAGGACGGCGGGGCCAGCTGGAGCCCGTCCAACGACGGGGTCTCGGCGGTGTTCCTGCCGGATCCGCACCCCGAGTTCGGCCAGTGCGTGCACAAGATCGCCCAGGATGCCGGGGACACGGACCGGCTGTACCTGCAGAACCACTGGGGCGTCTACCGCAGCGACGACGCGGGCGCCCGCTGGACCGACATCGGCGGCGGGCTGCCCTCCGACTTCGGCTTCGCGGTGGCCGCCCATCCGCACCGGCCGGACACCGCCTACGTCTTCCCGCTCAACGCCGACTCCGACCGGGTCCCCGCCGAGCACCGGTGCCGGGTCTTCCGCACCCGGGACGCGGGCGCCAGCTGGGAACCGCTGACGCGCGGGCTCCCGGCCGGGGACCACTACGGCACGGTACTGCGGGACGCACTGTGTACGGACGACGCGGACCCGGCGGGGATCTACTTCGGCAATCGCAACGGCGAGCTGTACGCCAGCCATGACGACGGCGAGAGCTGGCAGTTGCTGACCGAGCACCTGCCGGACGTCCTGTGCGTACGGGCGGCCACCCTGGAGCGGTGAGCGCTCAGGCCCCGTCGAGCGTCCTCGACGGCTGCGGGACGCCGGCGGGTCAGGGCAGCTGCCAGTCCACCGGCTGTGCGCCCTGACGGATCAGAAGCTCGTTGGTGCGGCTGAACGGCCGCGACCCGAAGAAGCCGCGGTCCGCGGACATCGGGGACGGATGGGCGGACTCGATCGCCGGGAAGCCGTCGAGGAACGGCCGCAGATTGCGTGCGTCACGCCCCCACAGCACGGACACCAGCGGCTTGCCGCGCGCGACCAGGGCGCGGATGGCCTGCTCCGTCACCTCCTCCCAGCCCTTGCCCCGATGGGCCGCCGGCTTGCGGGGCGCGGTGGTCAGCGCCCTGTTCAGCAGCAGCACTCCCTGCCGGGTCCACGGTGTCAGGTCACCGTTGGCAGGGCGGGGCAGTCCGAGATCCGTGTGCAGTTCCCGGAAGATGTTCTCCAGACTGCCGGGCAGCGGGCGGACCTCGGGCGCGACCGCGAAGCTGTGTCCGATGGCCATGCCCGGGGTCGGATACGGATCCTGCCCCATGATCAGGACCCGCACCTCGTCGAACGGCTGCTGGAACGCGCGCAGGACGTGCGCTCCGGCCGGCAGATAGGTGCGGCCGGCCGCGATCTCCGCTCGCAGGAAGTCACCCATCGCGGCGATACGCCCGGCCACGGGTTCCAGCGCGTTCGCCCATCCGGGCTCGACAAGTTGGTTCAACGGAAGAGCTGCCACAACGCGTCACTCTACTGGCGCACGGCGTACGGGGGTGCACGCCCCCCGCTCATGATCGAATCACTCGGAACCCACCCTCGGCCCGGGCGCGGAGGCGTCCGCCTGTGTGCACTGTACGTAAACTGACGCTTGCCGTCCGTCAGTTGATCGTATCTGCTATTCACCGGATAAATGTGGACAGATGCCGCCGGAGAAGGCCCTGCCCGAACACCCCGCGCCGATAAGCCAGTAGCATGCGGCGCCATGAGCTCCCCCACTGGGCCCGCAAATGGCCTGCCCGTACGAATGCCGCGACCCCGCCAGACCGGACGGCACCGCCGGCCCGAGCCCGCGGTGGCGCCCGAGGGCGCGCCCGCGCTGGTGCTCGCCGTGCCCGGTGCCCCCTCTGCCGCCTCGCGTGGGCTGGCGGAAGAGATCATCAGCATCGGCCGCTCCGAGCTGCCGGGCCTCGACGCCCGGATCGGCTTCCTCGACGGTGACGACGCCTCCGAGTTCCCGTCCCTGTCGGGCGTGCTGACCGCCGTCGCGACCGAGCGTGCCGCGCGCGCGGAGTTCGCCCGCGCCGCCGGCCACGAGGTGCCCGCGCCGACCGGCCCCGACGCCGTGGTCGTGCCACTGCTGGCCGGTCCGGACGGCGACCTTCTCCGCCGGATGCGCCAGGCCCTGATGGACTCCTCGGCCGCCGCCGAGCTGGCCGACGTACTCGGTCCGCACCCGCTGCTCGCCGAGGGCCTGCACGTGCGGCTGTCGGAGGCGGGCCTGGCCCGCGCCGACCGCGCCCGCCTCTTCACGGTGACCACCGCCGCCGACGGCATCGTCCTGGCCACCACCGGTGGCGAGGAGGCCGTACAGGCCGCCGGGATCACGGGCATGCTGCTCGCGGCCCGCCTCGCCGTGCCGGTCAAGGCCGCCGCACTCGACGAGGAGGGCTCGGTGGCCTCGATCGCCGAGCAGCTGCGCCGCGAGGGCTCCACCCAGCTGGCGCTCGCCCCGTACCTGATCGGCCCCGAGGCGGCCGAGGGTCTGCTGGACACCGCGTGCAAGGAGGCCGACTGCGCCACCGCCGAGGTGCTCGGCGCCTACCCGGCGCTCGGCAAGCTGGCCGTCGCGCAGTACGCCGCGGCCCTCGGCATCACCCAGGGCGCCTCTGCACACTGACCCGTCCGACGCGACGGAAAGGGCCCCCGCCACCCGGGTCTCCGGTGGCCGGCGGGGGCCCATTTCGCGGCCCCCGGTCGCCTGACCCGCCCGTGCGCGCGTCAGCCGAAGACCACGCAGGCGGCCGCGGGCACGACCACCGAGCCGGCCCTGCGCGGCTGCCCGGAGAGCGGGTCCACGTCGAACCACGTGACGTTCCCCGAGCGCTCGTTGGCCGCGTACAGCCGGCGCCCCGAGGGGTCGACGGCAAGATCGCGCGGCCATTCGCCGCCGCAGTCCACGACTCCGATCCGGCGCGGCTTCTCGTCGCCGTCGGCGAGGGAGAACGTGACGATGACGTCGGTGCCGCGGACGGCCGCCCAGAGGAACCTGCCGTCGGGCGAGGTGACGATCGCCGAGGGATAGGCCCGCACGGCCTCTGAAGGACCCGCGGAGGCCAGCGGAACCTCGCCGACCGGTTCCAGTCGCCCCGACGCCCCGTTCCAGCGGCAGACGGTCATCTGCGGCTCCAGTTCGTGCAGGACGTAGGCCACCGCACCGTCCGGATGGAAGGCCAGCTGCCGGGGTCCGGTCCCGGCTCTCAGCGCCGTCTCGGCGTGCACCCGCAGCGCTCCGGTCGCCGGGTCGAGGGCGCAGACCCGTACCGCATCGGTGCCGAGGTCCACGCCGAGCACCCAGTGGCCGGTCGGGTCGGGCAGCACCTGATGGGCGTGCGGGCCGTCCTGCCGGTCGGCGTCGAGGCCGGATCCCCGGTGCGCCAGGACGTGGACAGGCCCGCCCGGGCTGCCGTCGGCGGCGAGCGGGAGGCTGCTGAGGCTCCCTGAGGTGTAGTTGGCGGTCAACAGCCGGCCGCCGGCCATGCTGAGGTGGGTGGGTCCGGAGCCCCCGACGCGGACGGCCGCACCGAGGGGGGTGAGCCCCTCGACCGTGGGCCGGAAGGCGGTCACGCTGCCCTCCTCGGTCTCGTTCACCGCGTAGAGCAGACCGGTGTCCCGGGCGACGGCGAGGTACGACGGGTCCTCGGCGGCGGTGACCGAGAGCGGGGTCAGCGCTCCGGTCTCCGGGTTCACGGCCGCGGTGGTGACACCGCGGCCGCCCCCCGAGGTGAACGAGCCGACGTAGGCCCGGTGTACGCCGCTTCGGTCCGAGCTCGCGCCGTCCACAAAAGCCCCTCTCACCGCTGTCGGATCGTTCGGAACCGACGGTAACAGAAGGTCTAGACCAAATCCCGCCCCCGGGCCCGCTCTTGAGCGCCGGCGTGGTGGACGTACGCCGTACTGCTCGGGCGGTCCTCGTAGGTGCGGTGGAAGACGGGCGTCGCGGAGCCGGAGATCGGCGGCACGATCCAGGACCAGTCCGCGCCCACCTCGCGCCCCTTGCGCTGCTCCCGTTCCATGTGGGACAGGAAGCGCCGGGACTCGCTGTGGTGGTCGGCGATGGTGACCCCTGCGCGGTCGAAGGAGTGCAGGACCGCCCGGTTGAGCTCGACGAGCGCGCGGTCCTTCCAGAGGGAGCGGTCGCTGGAGGTGTCCAGACCCAGGCGGCGGGCGACGGCGGGCAGGAGGTTGTACCGGTCGGTGTCGGCGAGGTTGCGGGCGCCGATCTCCGTGCCCATGTACCAGCCGTTGAACGGGGCGGCCGGGTAGTGCAGGCCGCCGATCTCCAGGCACATGTTGGAGATGGCGGGCACGGCGTGCCAGCGCAGGCCCCAGTCCGCCCAGCCGTCGCCGTCGGGGTGGTCGATCGGCACCTCCAGGACGGCGTCCGCGGGGGTGTCGAACCAGCGGGGTTTGTCGTCGACGCCCTGGACGACCAGCGGAAGCAGGTCGAAGGGGGTGCCGGCGCCGCCGGGCCAGCCCAGCTCCAGCAGGGCCCCGGTGAGCGGCGCGTTGCGGGCGTCGCCGACGGTTATCGACGGGTGGTCGCCGTAGCCGGCGTACCTGACGAGCTGCTCGCTCCAGATCAGCGGCCCCGGGCGGTCCGGGGTGTCGGGTGCGAAGACCGTGATCGTGGGTCTGACGCGCCCGCCGTTGGTCGCCTCGCGCAGGTGCTCGAAGCACTCGGCGGCGATGCCGTCGGCGTCGGTCAGCTCGCGGCGGTCGCGGACCCGCAGCGAGTTCCAGTAGAGCCGGCCTATGCAGCGGTTGCTGTTGCGCCAGGCGACGCGCGTCCCGTGGACCAGCTCCTCGGGGGTGTGCACGTAGCTGCCGGTCTCCGCGAGCTCGGCCCGTACGGCGGCGAGCCGCGCCCGCGGATCACCTGCGTCCGCGTTCTCCCGGTGGAAGAGTCGGATGAACTCCTCGGCCGCTTCCCACACTTGAGCGGTGGTGGAGCGCTGTTGAAGAATTTCCATTCCGGGCGGTTACCCCCTGTCCCACCAGATCCACCCTGTACGTGCCGGATGAATGTGCAATAAACAATTACCCGTTGTACCTGCCGCAGGTCAGCGCCGTGGGGTTGGCGGGCCGGTAACACTCCTCCGAGTGGTCCTCGCGCATCCGACTGCGGGCAGGGGGTGCAAGGGCGTACGATCCGGCGCTGTCCCGGAGTTGAGCGTGCGAACGAGGCGTGGCGCGAGGGGTCAGCGGCAGGGGCGGCTCATGTACAGCGCCTGCTCACCGGCGGAGGGCGTACCACCGTACAGGGTGGTGTCGAGGCCGCAGAAGTCGAAGCCCATGCGCCGGTAGGCGTGTACGGCGGGGGCGTTGACCGTGCTGACCTCCAACCACAGGTGTTCCGCGCCCCGTTCGCGGGCGAACTCCGCCGCGCACTCGATCAGCGCGCGGCCGATGCCGCGGCCCCGGTGAGCGGGCGAGACCTCGATGTCCTCGATCGTCAGCCGCCGGTTCCACGCGGCGTAGCCGACGGCGGCGAAACCGCACAGCTCGCCGCCGTCGAGCGCCACGAAAGTGCGCGCGTCCGCTTCCACATCCAGGCCCGCGGCGCCGCCGGAGCCCTGCTCGTCGTGCTCTTCGGGCGGGAACACCTTGTGCACGGGCGGGTCCACGGGGACCTCGCGGAGCAGGAAGCCGCCGAAGCCGGCACCGGCGCCGGAGGCGGACACCTCGAAGACCGTGGCGGTGGTGAAGGAGCCGTCAAGGGCCTCGATGGCGCCGGCGTCCTCCGGGCGGGCGAGGCGGTAGACGATGCCGTCGGCGGAGCCGTGTGCGGTGGTCATGGGATCCACGGTACGCAAAAAATCCCCCGGCGGAATTCAGTGCCGAGGGAAGAAGGAGAGTATATTAATTGGTTCACGACTTCGCTGAATCGAAGACATGAAGAAGCTTTCGAGGACACTGTATCGCGGCAGGAGTGCAATTGTCAACCGAGGAATTCCGGAAAGAGCAGCAATTCGTCACCGACCTCTACCTACGCCTCGACCATCTGCGTGACCAGGCGGAAAGCGCAATGGAGGGGGCTTTGCGTGAAGTCGGGAACGGTGCTCAGGCACGTCTGGAGCGGGATGTCCTGGTCGCCGAGCAGTCCGGCCTGCTTTCCGCTCTGAATGCGGGTGAGAACGGCCTCTGTTTCGGCCGTCTGGAGTTCTCCGACGGCGGTGACCACCACATCGGCCGGATCGGAATCCGCGCGGACGACGCGGAACGCACGCCCCTGGTCCTGGACTGGCGCGCGGAGGTGGCCCGCCCGTTCTACCTCGCCACCGGCCATACGCCCATGGGGCTGCGGCGCCGTCGCCACATCAGCAGCCGGGGGCGCGTGGTCACCGCCCTGCACGACGAGATCCTCGACCTGACCGACGCGGAGCGCACCGGGTACGAGGGCGCCGACGCGGACGCCGTGCTGCTCGCCGCGCTCGACGCCGCCCGGACCGGCCGCATGCACGACATCGTGCGCACCATCCAGGCCGAGCAGGACCGGGTCATCCGCTCCACGCACCGCGGGGTGCTCGTCGTCGAGGGCGGCCCCGGCACCGGCAAGACCGCGGTCGCGCTGCACCGCGCCGCGTACCTGCTGTACGCCCACCGGGAGCTGCTGGCCAAGCGCGGCGTGCTGATCGTCGGACCCGGCCCCGCGTTCCTGGGCTACATCGGCGGGGTGCTCCCCGCGCTCGGCGAGACGGGCGTGCTGCTCTCCAGCCCCGGCGAGCTCTTCCCCGGCGTCCACGCCACCGGCACCGACCGTCCCGGGGCCGCCGCGGTGAAGGGCCGGGCCGCGATGGCGGAGGTCCTCGCCCGTGTCGTGGCCGACCGGCAGTGCCTGCCGGAGACCGTGCCGCGGGACACCGGCGAGGAGTACGACACGGTCCCCGAGCCGGCGCTGGAGATCGACCACGACGACTACGGGACGCTGCTGCTGGACCGCACGATGGCGTACGAGGCGCGGGACCGGGCCCGGGCCACCGGGCTGCCGCACAACCAGGCGCGCCCCTCCTTCGCGTTCCGGATCATCGACGCCCTCACCGCGCAGCTCGCCGACCGGCTGGGCGCCGATCCGTACGGCGGTCCCAACCTGCTGGGCCCCGACGACGTCGCCCAGCTCGGCAAGGAGATCGCGATGAGCCCGGCCGTGCACGCGGCGATCGACTCGCTGTGGCCCTCGCTCACCCCCGAGCAGCTGATCACCGACTTCCTGGCGGACCCCACGCACCTGCCCGCGGACGAGGCGTGGCTCATCCGGCGCGCGCCGTCGGCACGGCCGGACTGGACCCCGGCCGACGTGCCGCTGCTGGACGAGGCGGCAGAACTGCTGGGAGAGGACGACAGCGCCCGGCGCGCCGCCGAGGAACGGCAGCGGCAGCAGCGCATCGCGTACGCCCAGGGCGTGCTGAACGTGTCCGCGGGCTCGCAGTCGTACGAGTTCGAGGACGAGGAGAACGAGTTCCTCGCGGCCCACGACATCATCGACGCCGAGCGGATGGCCGAGCGCCAGGAGGAGGCGGACCACCGCAGCACGGCCGAGCGGGCGGCGGGCGACCGCACCTGGGCTTTCGGGCACGTCATCGTGGACGAGGCGCAGGAGCTGTCCCCGATGGCGTGGCGGCTGCTGATGCGGCGCTGTCCGACCCGGTCGATGACACTGGTCGGCGATCCGGCGCAGACCGCCGACGAGGCGGGCTGCGGCGGCTGGGAGCAGATCCTGGCCCCGTACGTGGGCGGGCGCTGGGAGCTTGTCCGGCTGGGGGTCAACTACCGCACGCCGGCCGAGATCATGGAGGTGGCGGCGGCCGTGCTGCGGGGGCTCGATCCCGGCTTCGAACCGCCGCGTTCGGTACGGGCGACCGGGGTGCGGCCGTGGGCGCACGCGACCGGGGACCTCGCGCAGGCGGTCGCCGAGGCCGTGGAACGCGAGGTGCCGGCCGAGGGACGGCTCGCGGTGATCGCGCCGCCTGCGCGGCACGCGGCGCTGGCCGCCGTGCTGCCGGGGGTACGGGCGGGCGCCGAGCCGGATCTGACCCGGGATGTGGTCCTGCTGGATCCGCGGCAGGCCAAGGGGCTGGAGTTCGACACGGTCATCGTGGTGGAGCCGGCCGACCTGCGGCCGAGCGACCTGTACGTGGCGCTGACCCGGGCCACCCAGGCCCTGGGGGTGGTGCACACCCCCGGCCGGCTGCCGACGGGGCTGGCAGGGGCCGGGGACGGGCTGCTCAGGCGCTGACGACGAACGGCGCCCGCGGGTCGGTGCCCAGCGGGGTGGCGAGTTCGGCGAGCGCCCGCTCCAGACTCTGCAGGTGGGCGAGGGCGGGCTCGGTGACCGCCGCGTCCGGCACGTTGTCGCGCGCCGCGCCGGACGCGTCCGGTCCCCGCCCGTCCGCAGTCAGCGCCTCCACCGCCGTCTCGACGCGCCAGCAGGCCGCGGCGAGGCGGGCGTCGTGGCTCGCATCCGGGTCGGCCGCGACGGCCACCAGGCCCCGTACCTCGCGGGCGCAGTCGTCCAGCAGCGCGATGACCTGTCCGGCGCGGGCCTTGCGGGCGCGGAACGGGCTGAGCGGGTGGACCAGCGGGGCGAGTGCCATCCGGACCCGGGCCAGCAGGGTCTCCAGCTCGGCCGCGTGCGGTGCGGGATCGGCCGTCGGGGAGCCTGCGAGACGGGCGGTGGCCTGGGCCGTGGCCGCGTGAACGCAGTGCAGCGCGCGCTGGATCCAGGCGTCGTTCGTGGCGTGGGTGGTGACCGGCAGCACGAGGACGACGGCCAGCGCGGCGCACACCGCGCCGACGGCCGTCTCCTCCAGGCGCAGCACGAGCAGGCCGGGGTCCAGCACCCCCAGCAGCCCGTAGAGCAGCCCGGCCATGAGCGTGACCGCGAGGATCATCCAGCTGTACGAGACCGCCGCCGTGTAGAAGATCGCGAAGATGCACGCGGCGACGAGCAGGGCGGTGGGCGCGGGGGCGCCGTTCAGCGGGATGGCGATCAGCACGCCGGCGGCGACGCCGACGACGGTGCCGAGCACCCGGCGGAAGCCCCGTACGAGGGTCTCGCCGCGCGAGGCGGTGTTGACGAAGATCCACCAGGCCGTGCCGACGGCCCAGTACCAGCGATCCTCGGAGAGCACCTGCCCGATGGCGAGGGCCACGGCGCACGCGGCGGTCGCCTGGAAGGCCTGGCGGGTGGTGGGCCGGGCCAGGCCCCGCCCGGGCAGCGGCGCGGGGGCGGCGGGCGGCGGAGTGCGCCGCTCGATGGGCCAGAGCAGGAACCGCACGGCGCCGGCGGAGGCCAGGGCGAGGCCCACGGCGGCGTACAGCTCCGGGAGCTGGGCGGGGACGGCGTGCAGGAACTGCGTGATGAAGAAGTTCATGAACGCGAAGATGCCGAGTGAGTGTCCGCGCGGGCCCCAGCGGCGGGCGTAGACCCCGCAGAAGACGACGAGGACGAAGGCCGCGTCCCGGGCGGGGGTCACTCCGTGCAAGGTGGTGGCGAGGGCCAGGACCGGGAATCCGGCGGCCGGCAGCAGGGCGGTGGTGACCGTCTGGCGGCGCACGGTCGCGTCGGTGACGGTGAAGAGGGCGAGCAGGGCCGCGAGTCCTCCGGTGATGGAGGCGGTCAGGGAGAGACCGCAGAGCTCGGCGAGCGCGACGGCGGCGGCGACGCCGATCACGGCGCGGGCCGAGGTCCTGAGTCTCATTCGCCCCGGATCCGGAGCCACGAACATCCTCTTCACGGCGGTGTGCCGCCCCCCTTGCAGGTGATGCGCGCCGGCCCGGCGCCGCCCGGGGGTGGTGGGCGGCAGGCGGGCACGGCGAAGGCGCCGCGCTCCGGAATCGGCCTCGTTGCCGTCCGGCGCCGCGCGGCGCCACAAGTAAATGGGTACACCACAGATAAGCACCTGTGGGCCCACTGGCTCAACTCGACCTGTCGGATGTGAGCCATTGGCACACCTGTGGCCCCCACTCCTCGGCCACGGACCGGCCAACGGACCAGTGCGGGATCCGGGGGCCTAGGACACACCGTGGCGGACGCCGCCGGACGGGCGAGAGGTGTCGGCGCAGAAGCGTGCGACGTCGGCGCACTCTATGGCGATCCCGGCGGCCACTGCGGGGGTCGGGGGCCCGGCCCCGGCGAAAGGCTCCACCGTCACAGGCGCCCCGCGGCGGCCTCCCGACCAGGTGCCGACGGCCAGGCCGTCGACGAGCACGGTGGCCCGGATCTGCCCGCCTCCCGGCCACACCCGGCGTTCGTGTTCCGCGGGCACCGACAGTTCCCGGCCCCGGTAGCCGACGAGGTAGTTGTCATAGGCCGGCAGCAGCCGTACGTCGGGGCCGGCGGGAGAGGGCGGGGTCTCGGGCCCCGGGTCCGGTACGGCGGCCCATGCGTTTCGGCCCGTCGTGGTCTTGAGCCCCGACCAGTGGACGAAGTCCAGGGCGTCGGAGGGTCCGTGTGCCAGGCGGTAGCGCCGCGCGAGTTCCCGTTCGGCGGCCGCTCCGGTGAAGGGCAGGGGTCCGGTGGCGGGCAGCCAGTCGTCGAGGAGGACGAAGGTGGCCTCGCCGTCCCGCTGCGGTCCGTGGCAGATGCGGCCTGCCAGCGCCGCGCGGCGGATCAGGTGGAAGGCGGCCTGCCCCCCGGGGTCGACGCCGAGGGTGGTGAGGCGGTCGGTGAGCTGCGCGCGCGTCAGGGGCCCCTCGCCGTCGACGGCGTCGGCGATGAGCTGCTCCGAGCGCACGCACAGGCCCTCGTCCAGGTCGAGTTCGCGCAGCCGCCGGGCGGCGAGGGCGAGGTGGACCGGGCCGAGGAGGGCCAGCATCCACCGGGCGTCGGCGGCCGGCACGAGCTGGAGGGTTCCGCGCATGAACCAGCCGCGAACGGCGGTGCGTTCCGTGTCGGTGGCCCGCCGCACCGCGTCCCGGGTCAGCCCGCTGGCCCGCACCCGCAGCCCTAGCTCGGCGGCGGGCAGGTCCTGGGCCTGCACGGCCAGCACCCGGCCGAGGACGGAGGCGACCGAGTCCTCCCGGACGTCGCCCCCTACGGCCTGTGCGCGCGCCCTGAGCAGCCGGTCGGCCGTGCGTCGTTCCACGGGGCCAGTCTTCCAGCCGGGCCGCGGCAGGCGCACCAAGATGGTTTCACGGGGGCAGCCGCACCGGGGGCCCCTCTCCTTCAGCGGACGGGCCCGCCTTCGGTCGGTACGCACAGCACCGGGACCGGCGACAGGTGCAGGAGCTTGTGCGGGGTCGAGCCGAGCAGGGCGCCGCGCATCGGGCTGTCGCCCCAGCTGCCGACGATGATGACCCGGGCGCGGTGACGCTCGGCGGCGTCCAGCAGGGCCTGGGCCGGCTTCTCGTCGACCACCTCGACCGTCGACGGGACACCGGCGGCGTCGGCCTCCTCGACGGCGTGCGCGAGCGCGCTGCGGCCCGCCTGGCGGACGGCTTCCCTGTGGGCGCGGTACTCCTCACCGGTGGCACCCGGGGCGGCCGCCCCGTAGACGAGGACGAGCGGCTCGCCGAAGGCGGTGGCCACCTCCAGCGCCACGTACAGGGCCCGTTCCGCGCCGGGCGACTCGTCGTATCCGAGGACCACGGACATCAAGACTCCTCACTGCTTCGGGGCGTGGACGAGGGCCGGGTCGACCACGCCCCGCCGCTCCTGCCAGAACCTGCCGTCCCGTACCCGCCAGAAGCACATCACCAGTACGCCGACGACGGCGATCGCGAGCCCGATGACCAGCGGCGGGCCGAGCCCGAGCCAGGAAACGCCGCTCGCCGAGTTCTCGGGGTCGGACATGTCGCCGATCGACTCCACCAGGAGCCAGATCAGCAGTCCCGCCCCGACCACTGGGCCCACGCCGATGAGCAGCAGGTTGTGGGCGCTCTCGAGCAGGTGGCGGCGGTAGTAGACGGCGCAGGCCAGGCCGGTGAGCGCGTAGTAGAAGGCGATGAGCAGGGAGAGCGCGGTGAGCGAGTCCAGGAGCGCGTTCTCGCTGATCTGGTTGACGACGAGGTACCAGCCGATGGCGATGCCGGCCACCCACCACGTGCTGACGTCCGGCGTCCGGAAGCGGGGGTGGATGTGTGCGAGCGGTGGCGGCAGCGCGTGCCGGCGGGCCATGGACAGGGCGGTGCGGGAGGCGGGGATGATCGTGGTCTGGGTGGAGGCGAGGGCGGAGGTGCAGACGGCGAGGAGCACGACCCAGTCCCAGCCGCCCATGACCTCGTGGGCGAGCACGGCGAAGATGGCCTCCTCCTCGGCCGCGTTCTCGGCGAGGAAGGCGGTGCCCGCGTAGCCGACGACCGCGAAGCACACGGACAGATAGGTGACCAGCAGGATCACCGTCGACCAGATTCCGGCCTTGCCGGGCGCCGTGGCGGAGTTCTCGACCTCCTCGGTGAGGTTCACCGCGGACTCCCAGCCCCAGTACATGAACACGCCGAGCAGCAGTCCGCCGGTGAGGGCGGCGCCACCGGCTCCGAAGGGGTTGAGCCAGGTGACGGACGGCTCGATCGCCTCGAGGGTGCTGGTGTCGGCGTAGATGCGGGAGATGGCGACCACCGCGAAGGCCAGGAGGAAGAAGACCTGCGCGAGGATGAGGATGTCCTGCAGGTGGGCCGAGAGCTCGGTGCCGATGACGCAGATCGCGGTCATGGCCAGGATCACGGCGACGGTGAGGCCCTGCCGGATCCAGGCGTTGGCGGCCCAGTCGTCCAGTCCGAGGGCGAGCAGTCCGAAGTTGACGGCGACGTCCGCCAGCGAGCCGATGACCAGCACGCCCGTCATGGCGATCGCCCAGCCGCCGAGCCAGCCCGCCCAGGGGCCCATGGCCCGGGTCACCCACGAGAAGGTCGTCCCGCAGTCCTGGTCGACCTTGTTCAGGTAGTAGAAGGCGGCGGCGATGAGCAGCATCGGGACGAAGGAGGCCAGCATCACGCCGGGCGCGTAGATCCCGACGAGGGCCACGATCGGACCGAGGACGGCGGCCAGGGAGTAGGCCGGCGAGGTCGAGTTCAGGCCGATCACCAGTGCGTCGAGGAAGCCGATCGCGTTGGCCTTGAGCCCTTCGTCGTGGATCTCCGTCCCGGGTCCGTCACCTGCACTGTCGTGGGCCATGTACGAATGGTCACGCACGGCGCACCGGCGCGCGAGGCGAAGCGGCCGCTGTCAGGGGCGGGTGTTCCAGCCCGCGATGACGGGGAGGGCGTGTTCCGTGGAGAGCGTGCTGACGGTGGCGGTGCGCAGCAGGAACAACCGGCCGTCCTCGGGTTCCAGTCCCAGGTAGCGGGCGGTGAGGACGCGCAGGAAGTGGCCGTGGGCGACGAGCACCACGTCGCCGCCGTCCGCGCGGAGTACGGGGGCGACCCGGTCCAGCGCGCGGTCCGCGCGCACGCCCACCTGGGCGGCGCTCTCACCGGGGTGCTCGGCGTCGCCGGGCGGGACGCCGTGGGTCCACAGGGACCAGTCCGGCGTGGTCCGCCGGATCTCCTCGGTCGTGACGCCCTCGTAGCCGCCGTAGTCCCACTCGTACAGATCGGGGTCCGTGCCCGCGCCGGCGAGCCCCGCGAGGTCTGCCGTGGCGGCGGCCCGGCGCAGCGGGCTGGTCAGCACCAGGGCCGGGCGCCGGTCCTGGAAGAAGGACGCCAGTGAGATGGCCTCCTCGACCCCGCGCGCGGTCAGCGGAACGTCGGTGCGTCCGGTGTGCCGCCCGTTCGCGCTCCACTCGGTCTCGCCGTGCCTCACCAGCAACAGGTCGCTCACCCCTCGGACCCTATTCCCTCCGGCATGCCGGCGCGGGCGGACCCGGTGGGCGTGTCACCGGCGGGCGTCACGGGGCGTACGTGCGTCACAGCGCATTCGGGGCAGTGGTGGGTCTTGCGCCGGCGATGCGATCGGCATGGCGATCGGCCGCACGGCCTGGCCTGGGCAGCCCAGGCCAGGCCAGCCGGACAGGCCTCCGGCCCGGAACCGTCCCGGTGGACTGGGCCATTGGTACAGTCGCGCCATGGCGGTGGACGAGCTCGACACCAGAATCCTGCGCCTGCTGATCGAGCAGCCGCGCACCAGCGTCCGCGAGTACGCCCGGATCCTCGGCGTCGCGCGCGGCACGCTGCAGGCCCGGCTGGACCGGCTCGAGCGCACGGGCGTGATCACCGGGACCGGGCCGGTGCTCTCCCCCGCCGCGCTGGGGCATCCGGTGCTGGCCTTCGTGCACATCGAGGTCACCCAGGGGCATCTGGACGACGTGGGCGACGCGCTGGCCGCCGTACCGGAGATCATCGAGGCCTTCTCGATCACCGGCGGCGGGGACCTGCTGACCCGTGTGGCCGCCCGGGACAACGCGCATCTGGAGGACGTGATCCAGCGGCTGATCCAGCTGCCGGGCGTGGTCCGCACCCGCACGGAGGTGGCGCTGCGCGAGCGGGTCCCGCACCGGCTGCTGCCGCTGGTCGAATCCGTGGGCCGAAATGCCCGCAAAGCCTGACAGGATGGCCGGTACGGGCCACAAGTAGCAGGGCGGGCAACGGATGACTTCCGTCATATTCGATCTCGACGGCACCCTCGTGGACAGCGAACCGAACTACTACGAGTCCGGGCGCCGCACCCTGGAGAGGCACGGGCTCCGCGATTTCACGTGGGAGCAGCACTCCCCTTTCATCGGCGTAGGCACCCTGGAGACGCTGGAGATCCTCAAGGACCGGTACGGGATCCATGCGCCGGTCGAACGGCTGCCGGCGGAACAGAACGCCGCCTATCTGGAACTGGCCCGCACCCGGACCGAGGTCTTCCCGCAGATGCGCAAGTTCGTCGAGCGGCTGCACGCCGAGGGCGTGCCCATGGCGGTGGCCTCCGGCTCCTCGCGCGAGGCGATCGACGCCGTACTGGAGGGCACCGGGCTGGACGCGCTGCTGAACACCGTGGTCTCCGCCGAGGAGGTCGCGCACGGCAAGCCGCTCCGGACGTGTTCCTGGAGGCGGCCCGCCGGCTCGGCGCCGAGCCCTCCGACTGCGTGGTCGTCGAGGACGCGACGCCGGGGGCGCTGGTCGCCCGCGCTGCGGGCATGGACTGCATCGCGGTCCCGTACGTGGCCGACATCGCCGACGACCCGGCCTTCGCGTCCGTCGGGCTCCTCTTCCCGGGCGGGCAGCCGGAGTTCAGCGCGGACGCGGCGTACGACTGGCTGAGTGCGCGCCGGACGACGTGACGAACCGCCTGGCGGAACGCCTGACCGCCTGACCACCTGACGGAACGCCTGACCGCCTGATCGGCCTGTTCGGCCTGCCCGTCGCAGGGCGCCGCGGGGCGAGCCCGTGAACGGCCCGGTCCGCACTCTGGCGCCGTGCGGAGGCTGCTGTCACCATGCCAGCGTGACCGCGACCCTGCCCCAGGGCACCCGGGACGGCGGACCGCGCCGGTGGCCCCTGCTCGGGAACCTGCCCGCCTTCGCCCGCGATCCACTGGCCTTCTTCGAGTCCCTGCGCGACGACTACGGGGACTGGGTGCCCTGGGCGCTCGGCCCGCAGCGCAACGTCCTGGTCTCCCGGCCCGAGCACGCAGCCGAACTGCTCGGCGCCGTCGAGTCCACCTTCAAGCCGATGGAACTGGGCTGGGCCTTCCACCAGTTGCTCGGCGACGGGGTGGTCGTCGCCACCGGGGACGACTGGCGGCGCAAACGGGCCCTGGTCCAGCCGGCCGTGCGGCCGCGGCAAGTGCGGTCGTACGCCGCCACGATGGTGGAGTGCGCGGACGCGCTGGCCGGCGGCTGGCGCGAGGGCACGCGGATCGACGTGCACCGGGAGATGGCCGGCCTCACCCAGCGGATCGCAGTGCGCACGCTGTTCGGGAGCGACGCCGCCGGCCGGGAGGCGCCCATCAGCGCCGCCATGGCCACGGCTCAGCGGGAACTGGGCGCGGGGTTCAGGGGACTGACGCTGTTCCTGCCACCGTGGGTGCGCACGGCCGGGCGGCGCCGGATGCGGGAGGCAGTGGCGGTCCTCGACCGGGAGATCGAGCACGTCATACGCGAGCACGAAGCGGCCTCGGCGGCCGGCCTGGAACGGGACGACCTGCTGAGCCGGCTGCTCGCGGCCCGCGACGAACACGGCGGCCCGCTGTCCCGCAAGGAGCTGCGGGACGAGTCGATCACCCTGTACATCGGTGGCCACGAGACCACGTCGACCACCCTGACCTGGGCCTGGCAGCTGCTGTCGGGGGCGCCCGAGGCGCGGGCTCGGCTGACGGAGGAGCTGGACCGGGTTCTCGGCGGACGCCTTCCGACGTACGAGGACTACGCACGGCTGCCGTGGACCCGGCAGGTGGTCAAGGAGGCGCTGCGGATCTATCCGCCGATCTGGCTGATCTCGGCCGTGGCAACGGAGGGCGCGAGCATCGGCGGGCGGGCGGTACCGGCGGGGACGGCGGTGTGGATCAGCCCCTGGTCGATGCACCGGGACGAGCGCTGGTTCCCGGACCCGGAGGCCTTCCGCCCTGAGCGGTGGGACGCGGATGCTCCCCATCCGGTGCCCGAGCACGCCTGGTTTCCCTTCGGTGGCGGCCCGCGGGCCTGCCTGGGGGCGCGGTTCGCGCTGGTGGAGGCCGCGCTCGTACTGGCCGTGCTGGGACGGCGGTTCCACCTGGACAGCGGGAGCGAGCGGGCCGGGGTCTTCCCGGGGCTCACCCTGCAGCCGTCCGGGCCGGTCACGGCGACGCTGCGCCGCACCGGCCTGCCGGAACCGGCGGCGGCGTACGGCTCGCTCAAGCCCTGAGCCGACAGCGGCAATGGCCCCGGGCCACGGGCGCGGGCACGGGTCACGGGTCACGGGTCACGGGTCACGGGAAGATCTCGCAGCCTTCGCAAGTTAGTAGAACCGTGAACAATCTGACGTGGAACGTGGACGTGGCGGTCGTCGGCGCCGGCCAGGCGGGGCTGTCCAGCGCCTACCACCTGACCCGGGCGGGGCTCGACCACGTGGTCCTGGACCGCTCGCCCCGCCCCGGCGGGGCCTGGCAGTTCCGCTGGCCCTCGCTCACGTACGGAAGGGTCCACGGGATGCACGCCCTGCCCGGGATGGAGCTGACGGGCGCCGACCCGCTGCGGCCGTCGTCCCAGGTGATCGGGGAGTACTTCGCCGCGTACGAGGACCACTTCGGTCTGCACGTCCGGCGTCCCGTGGACGTGTCGGCCGTACGGGAGGTGGACGGCGGACGACTGCGCGTGGAGACCTCGGCCGGCATCTGGTCGGCCCGGGTCCTGATCAACGCCACCGGGACCTGGGACCGGCCGTTCTGGCCGCGCTACCCGGGTCAGGAGACCTTCCGCGGCCGCCAGCTGCACACCGCGAACTACCCGGGGCCGCAGGAGTTCGCCGGCGCCCGGGTGATCGTCGTGGGCGGCGGCACCTCGGCGGTGCAGCACCTGCTGGAGATCGCCGAGGTGGCGGCGCAGACCACCTGGGCGACCCGGCGGCCCCCGGTCTTCCGTGACGGGAGCTTCGGCGAGGCCGAGGGCCGGGCCGCGGTGGCCCTGGTGGACGAGCGGGTGCGCCGGGGCCTGCCGCCGCAGAGCGTGGTCAGCGTGACGGGACTCCCGCTGAACGACGCCGTCCGGGCGGGTCTGGACTCGGGCGTGCTGGACCGCCGGCCCGTGTTCGACCGGATCACCCCCACGGGCGCCGTGTGGGCGGACGGGAGCCGCGTGGACGCGGACGTCATCCTGTGGGCCACCGGCTTCCGTGCCGCCGTCGACCACCTGGCCCCGCTGCGCCTGCGCGAGCCCGGCGGAGGCATCCGGGTCGAGGGGACCCGGGCCGTGCGCGACGAGCGGATCCACCTCGTCGGATACGGCCCCTCGGCGTCGACCGTCGGCGCCAACCGGGCGGGCGGCGCGGCGGTCCGCGAGATCCGCCGGCTGCTGACCCGCGAGCAGGCGGGTTCGCCCGCGGCCTGACGGGGCCCGCGGGGCCGTCAGCCCGGCCCCGGCGCCTCGACGGGAAACTCCCGGTCCGGGGTGCCGGCCGCGCACGCCCTCGTAGGACCGATCCGGGTCACTGCGCCGCTCATTTCCCGGCTGCAGCCCCCTGGGCTGCACGGGAACCGGCGTGGGCGCGGTTCCTGTTGAACTCCGCCACGTGCTTCTTGTGCTCCTCGTACGTCGCCGAGAAGCGGGTGTCCCCCGGCTTGACGGTGACGAAGAACAACCAGTCGCCGGGAGTCGGCGCGACCGCGGCTGCCATGGCCTGCAATCCCGGGCTGTCGATCGGGGTGGGCGGCAGTCCCTGGCGTTCGTAGGTGTTGAAGGGGCTGTCGATCCGCGTCTCGTTCAGAGTGGTGTCCACGGTGTTGCGGTTCAGCGCGTAGTTGATGGTGGAGTCCATCTGGAGCGGCATCGACTTCGCCAGCCGGTTGTGCACCACCCGTGCGACCTTGCCCATGTCGGCGCGGCCCTCGGCCTCCGCCTCGATGACGCTGGCCAGCGTGGCCGTCTGGTAGGGGGTCATCCCGTGGGCCTTGCCGCCGTCCGCGACGGCCTTGGTGGCGAGCTTCTCGTTCGCGGTGCGCACCATGTACGCGAGGAGGGTGGCCGGGGTGGACTTCGAGGTCACCGGGTACGTCGCCGGGAAGAGGTAGCCCTCCGGGTTCCCCTTGGCCTCCGCGGGCAGGTCCAGCCCGGCGGTGGCCACCGCCGACTTCGTGGATCCGGGCGGGAGCTTCAGCTCGCGGTCGATCGCGGCGTACACCTGGGTGGCCCGCCAGCCCTCGGGGATCACCAACCGGCGTGGCTTCTCGGGCACTTCCCCGCCCCGCAGCATCGGGATCAGGACTGCCGCACCCAGCGCGAGCAGCGTGCCGAAGAAGAGTGCCAGCCGGCCCCGGCGGGTGAGCCGGGAACGGCGCTGCGGCGGCCGGTACTCATGACGCATACGGGAACGCTACCCTGCAAAACGCCAGATTTCCGGCACCCAACCGGTGCGCCGGTCATACGGTCACACATTCACCGGAGCCAGCTGGACCTCCTCGGGCGGCTCCGGCGCCAGCGTGGCGTCCCGGTCCCGGCGTACCAGGGCGGCGTACCGGCCGTCCGCCTTGAGCAGCTCCTCGTGGGTGCCGCGCTCGGCTATCCGGCCCGCGTCCAGGACCACGATCTGGTCGGCGTCGCGGACGGTGGAGAGGCGGTGCGCGATGGTGATGGTGGTGCGACCCGCCGAGAGGTTGTCGATGGCCTGCTGAACGGCGTACTCGGTACGGGTGTCCAGGGCGCTGGTGGCCTCGTCGAGGATCAGCACCGGCGGGTCCCGCAGGATGGTGCGGGCGATGGCGAGGCGCTGCTTCTCGCCACCGGAGAAGCGGTAGCCCCGCTCGCCGACCAGGGTGTCGTACCCGTCGGGCAGGGACGTGATGTGGTCGTGGATCTGGGCCGCGCGGGCCGCCTCGACGATCTCCTCGTCGGTGGCGTCCGGTTTGGCGAAGCGCAGGTTGTCCGCGACCGAGGCGTGGAAGAGGTAGGTCTCCTGGGAGACCACGCCGATGGAGCGGGCCAGCGAGTCGAAGTCGAGGTCGCGCACGTCCACCCCGTCGAGGGCGACCCGTCCGCCGGTCACGTCGTAGAGCCTGGGCACGAGGTAGCTGAGCGTGCTCTTGCCGGAGCCGGTCGGGCCGACGACGGCGAGGGAGCCGCCGGCCGGGACCGTGATGTCGATGCCCGAGAGCGTCGGACCGTTCTTCGCGTCGTACGCGAAGTGCACGTCCTCCAGCCTGACCTCGCCCCGGGCCCGCTCCAGCCGTATCGGCTCGGCGCGTTCGGTGATGTCCACCGGCAGGTCGAGGTACTCGAAGATGCGGGCGAACAGCGCGAGCGAGGTCTGTATCTGCACGCCGGTCGACAACAGGCTCACGGCGGGCCGGAAGAGGCCCTGCTGGAGGGTCACGAAGGCGACGAGGGTGCCGACGGAGAGCGAGGGGGCGCCGGTCTGGAGGGCGATACCGGCGGCCCAGTAGATGAGCGCGGGCATCGCGGCCATGACGATGCCGATGGTGGACATCCGCCAGCGCCCGGCCATGCTGGAGCGCACTTCGAGGTCGACGAGTTTCTCGGACTCCGCGGAGAAGGCGGCGGTGAGTGACTCGGAGCGGCCCATCGTGCGGCCCAGCAGGATCCCGCTCACCGAAAGCGACTCGGTGACCGTCGCGGCCATGGCGGCCATCTGCTTCTGCCGCTTCGTGGTGATCCTCTTGCGCTCGCGGCCGACCCGCCGGCTGATCCACACGAAGACGGGGAGCAGGAGCAGCGAGACGAGGGTGAGCCGCCAGTCGAGCGCGAGCATGGCGACCAGGGAGGCTATGACGATCGTCAGGTTCGAGACGAGCGAGGTAGCGGTGGAGGTGACGGTCGCCTGCATGCCGCCGATGTCATTGGCGATGCGGGACTGCACCTCTCCGGTGCGGGTCCGGGTGAAGAAGGCCAGCGGCATCCGCTGCAGCTGTGCGTAGACGGCGGTGCGCAGGTCGTGCATGACGCGCTGACCGACGGTCGTGGAGATCAGCGTCTGGAGTACGCCGAAGACGCTGGTGACGACGGCGGTGAGGATCATGCCGAGGACGAGCAGGGTGAGCAGCCCGGTGCGGCCCTGCGGGATCGCGACGTCGAGTATCTCCCTGAGGAGGAACGGCGAGGCGACGCCGACCAGCGAGGAGGCGCCGACGAGCAGGCCGACGACGGCGAGCCTGCCGCGGTAGGGCCGGAACAGGGCCACGATCCGGCGCAGTTCCCGCGGCTGCTCGGCCGGGGCGGGGCGGCGTGGGTCCAGGGGGTCTTTCGATGGGGTCCACTTCGGTTCGTCGTGTGGCATGGGCACCCTCTCGGGGTCGGGAAGTCAGGGGTCGAAGTCGTCGCGGAGCCGGTTTCGGCAGGGTCGCTGCCATTGGAGCACAGGTCATTGTTACCTATACTCACAATGAACGGCCTCCTGATATTGTTCCCGCATGAGCTCCGCCTCCGACACCGATCGCCTCCTCGCCGAACAGCTCCTGCGCCTGACGCGCAGGCTCCACCGGATCCAGAAGCGACACATGGTGCCGCTCGGGATCACTCCCGCCCAGGGTCGGCTGCTGCGCCTGGTCTCGCATTACGAGGGAGAGCAGGCACCCCGGATGGCGGATCTGGCGGCCCGGCTGGAGGTCGTCCCCCGCGCGGTGACCACTCTGGTGGACGGCCTGGAGGCGGCCGCGTGCGTGCGGCGCGCGCCCGACCCCGCGAACCGCCGCGTCATCAGGATCGAGCTCACCGACACCGGCCGCGCCACGCTGCGCCGTCTGCGCAACGCGCGAACCGACGCGGCGGAGGAGATCCTGGCTCCGTTGACCGCCGACCAGCGCGAAGTGCTCGGCGGCCTGCTGAACGCCCTGTCGGACGCGCCGGCGGAGCGCACCTGCTGAGTAGGCCACTCGTGGGCCGCGATGAGGCGAGGGGTCGCACATGCCGCTGCTCGAACCGAAGCCGGGGGCCCTGCGTCCCCACAGCCTCCGCGGCCCCTCCCCCGACCGGGTCCCCCGGCACCGGGCCGCCGGCACCCCGGAGCCGCTGCGCACCGAGCTGACCGAGCTCCTGGGCGCCGGGAAGGTGCTGTGGAAGGTCTCCGACCTGGTCCGTTACGCCTCCGACGCCTCCCCCTACCGCTTCGTGCCGCAGGTTGTGGTGATCGCGGAGGACCTCGACGACGTCTCCGCGGTGCTGTCGTACGCCCACGGCCGCCGGCGCGAGGTGGTCTTCCGCGCCGCCGGGACCTCGCTCAACGGCCAGGCCCAGGGCGAGGACGTCCTGGTCGACGTGCGCCGCCACTGGGCCGGGATCGAGGTGCTGGAGGAGGGCCGGCGGGCCCGGATCCGGCCGGGCACCACCGTCATGCGGGCCAACGCCGCCCTGGCCCGCCACGGCCGGATTCTCGGCCCCGACCCCGCCAGCGCCATCGCCTGCACCCTCGGCGGGGTCGTCGCCAACAACGCGTCCGGCATGACGGCCGGCACCACGAGGAACTCCTACCGCACACTCTCCTCCCTCACCTTCGTCCTGCCCGGCGGCACCGTCGTGGACACGGCCGACCCGCTGGCCGACGAGGAGCTCGCGCGCGCCGAACCGGCCCTGTGCCAGGGGCTGATGGAGATCAAGAAGGAGATCGAGGCCGATCCCGGGCTGGTCGCCCGGATCCGCGCCAAGTACGAGATCAAGAACACCACCGGCTACCGCCTCGACGCCTACCTGGACGGCAACACGCCCGTCGAGATCCTGCGGGGCCTCATGGTCGGATCGGAGGGCACGCTCGGCTTCATCGCCGAGACCGTCTTCGACACCCTCCCCCTGGACCGCGAGGTCTGCTCCGCCCTGCTGTTCTTCCCCTCGCTGCCCGCCGCGGCGGCCGCCGTGCCGCGCTTCACGGAGGCGGGCGCCCTCGCCGTCGAGCTGATGGACGGCAACACCCTGCGCGCCTCGGTCAGCGTCGAGGGGGTTCCGGCCGACTGGGCGGACCTGCCCAGGGAGACCACCGCCCTGCTCGTGGAGTTCCGTGCACCGGACGCGGCCGGCCGGGACGCCTGCGCACGCCGGGCGGCGCAGGCCCTCGCCGGGCTCGGCCTGGTCTCGCCGGTGGCCTCGGTCACCAATGCGTTCACCAGCGACCCGAAGACCGTGGGCGGCTACTGGAAGGCCCGCAAGGCCTTCGTCACCGCCGTCGGCGGGGCCCGCGCCTGCGGCACGACCCTGATCACCGAGGATTTCGCGGTGCCGCCGTCCCGGCTGGCCGAGGCCTGCGAGGCGCTCCTCGAACTCCAGGCGGAGCACGGCTTCGACGCGGCCGTCGCCGGTCACGCGGCCCACGGCAACCTGCACTTCCTGCTCGCCTTCGACGCCGCCGACCCCTCCGACGTCGCGCGGTACGGCGCCTTCATGGAAGCCTTCTGCCGACTCACCGTGGAACGGTTCGACGGCTCGCTGAAGGCCGAGCACTCCACCGGCCGCAACATGGCCCCCTTCCTGGAACTGGAGTGGGGGCCCAGGGCCACCGAGCTGATGTGGCGCACCAAGCGGGTCGTCGACCCGGCCGGCGTCCTCGCCCCGCGCATCCTCCTCGACCGCGACCCGCGGGCCCACCTGCGCGGCCTGAAGACGATCCCGCAGGTGGAAGCAGTGGCGGACCCCTGCATCGAGTGCGGCTTCTGCGAACCGACCTGCCCCAGCCAGGATCTTACGACCACTCCCCGCCAGCGGATCGTGCTGCGCCGGGAGATGATGCGCCAGCCGCCCGGCTCCCCCGTGCTGGACGGGCTGCTGGACGCCTACGGCTACGACGCGGTGGACACCTGCGCGGGCGATTCGACCTGCAGGCTCGCCTGCCCGGTCGGCATCGACACCGGGGCGCTGATGAAGGACTTCCGCCACCGTCGGCACAGCCCGCGCGAGGAGGCCGCCGCAGCGCTGGCCGCGCGGCGGTTCGCAACCGTCGAGGCCGCGGCCCGGCTGGCCGTGGCCGCCGCCGACAAGATCACTCATCGGATCGGTGACGGGTTCCTCACGGCCGTGACGGGCGCCGCGCGCAAGGCCGTACGACCGGACCTGGTCCCGCAGTGGCTGCCTCGGATGCCCGGCGCCGCCGCGCGCAGCATGCCCGCGACGCGGCGGGTGGGCGCCGCGGCCGTCTACTACCCGGCCTGCGTCAACCGGATCTTCGGCGGACCGCGGGACCGGCCGGGTCCCTCCCTGCCGGAGGCCGTCGTGGCCGTGTCGGAGCGGGCCGGGAAGCCGGTCTGGATCCCCGGGGATGTGCGCGGCACCTGCTGCGCGACGATCTGGCACTCCAAGGGCTACGAGGCGGGGAACCGGGTCATGGCCAACCGGATCGTCGAGGCGGCCTGGGGCTGGACGGCCGGCGGACAGCTGCCGCTGGTCGTCGACGCCTCGTCCTGCACCCTGGGCCTCGCGCACGAGGTGATCCCGTATCTGACGGAGGAGAACCGGGCACTGCACGTGCAGCTGCGGATCGTCGACTCGATCGTGTGGGCCGCGGAAGAGCTGCTGCCGCATCTGGAGATCCGGCGCACGGTGGGCTCGGCCGTGCTCCACCCCACCTGCTCGATGCGGCACTTGGGCGACGAGGCGCAGCTGCGCGCGGTCGCCGCGGCATGCGCGGAGGAAGTGCTGGTCCCGGACGACGCGGGCTGCTGCGCCTTCGCGGGTGACCGCGGCATGCTGCATCCGGAGCTGGCGGCCTCGGCTACGGGGCGCGAGGCGGCGGAGGTGACCGCGCGGGACTTCGACGCACACGTGTCGGCGAACCGGATGTGCGAGCTGGGCATGGAACGGGCCACCGGGCGAAGCTACTGTTCCGCTCTGATCGAACTGGAGCACGCCAGTCGCCCGTGAGCGCCGGTGTGCGCGGCCCTGTGACCAGGCGCCGAGCCGCCGTCCGGGGCCGTAAGCCTCTTCGCCGCAGGCTTCGGCCGACGGAAAATCGATTGCCCGGGTCGGGTCCGGAAGGCGAACCTTGCACGGTTTGAACCACTCGACCAGTCATGGGGCGTCATGCAGATCAGCGATCTTCCGTATCCGGATCCGGGGGAACCCGACGCTCGTTCCGGGCCCCGCTTCCTCCTGTGGCTGGGGCGTGGTCAACTCGGTGGACAGCTCAAGAGCCTGGGCTGGGGGATGCTGCACTTCTCCGGGATCGCCGGGCTGCCGTACACCGTGGGCCTGGGCGTCGACGCGGTCGTCGAACGCGCCCCGGACCGGCTGCTGCTCGTCGGCG
This sequence comes from Streptomyces sp. NPDC054849, assembly GCF_053610945.1. NCBI lineage: Bacteria > Bacillati > Actinomycetota > Actinomycetes > Kitasatosporales > Streptomycetaceae > Streptomyces > Streptomyces sp. NPDC054849. Next base: position 68,618 of record NZ_JBSGZI010000004.1, on the reverse strand, counting down.
CGCTGCTCGTCCTGATCGGCGTCGCCATCTCGGTCGGGGACGCCATGCTCCACCGCACGGCCGTCACCAACTGGATCACCGCCGCCGCGCGCGTGCAGCAGCTGCTCGCACGCAAGACCGCCGAACTGGGCTCGGCCCTGACCCGACGGGTCGCCGCGGGTGAGGTCGTGGCGGTGTCCACCGGCGACGTGGAGAAGATCGGCTGGTTCGTCGAGGCGGTCTCTCGCTTCCTCGCGGCCGTCTTCGCCATCGTCCTCGTCTGCGTCGGGCTGCTGTTCTACGCGCCGGAGCTCGGCGTGGTCGTCGCTATCGGCGTGCCGCTGATCGCCCTGGCCTCACTGCCGCTGCTGCCGCGCGCCACCCGCCGCGCCGACATCCAGCGGGAGAAGGCGGGCAAGGCCACCGAGCTGGCCTCCGACACCGTCGCCGGTCTGCGCGTCCTGCGCGGCATCGGGGGCGAGGAGTTGTTCCTCGGCCGCTACCGCGAGGCCTCCCAGGAGGTCCGCAAGGCCGCCGTGCGCAGTGCCCGGATGTGGGCGCTGATCTCCGCGATCCAGGTGCTGCTCCCGGGTGCGCTGCTGATCACGGTGATCTGGTACGGCGCCACGCTCGTCGTGGACGGGCGGATCGCCGTGGGTGAACTCGTCGCGGCGTTCAGCGCGGTGGCGACACTGCTCTACCCGCTGCGGCACTTCGAGGAGATCGCCATGGCGTACTCCTTCTCTCGCCCCTCCGCCAAGCGCGCCGCCCGGGTGCTGTCGCTGACCCGGACGGACGCCCCCGAGCAGCCCGCGCACGCCGAGACGGTGCAGGCACCGGCCGCGGGAGGGGACCTGTACGACCCGCAGACCGGGCTGCTGGCCCCCGCGGGCCGGCTCACCGCCGTCGTGTGCGGCGACCCGGACCTGGCGGGCCGCCTCGCGGAACGTCTGGGCGGCCATCCCATGGACGAGGGCGGCGATGCGGAGCCCGGCGGGCCGTCGGTGCTCCTCGGCGGGGTCGCGCTGGACGAGCTCGCGCTGGACACCGCGCGCACGCTGGTCCTCGTCCAGGACAAGGACCCGGTGCTGCTGTCGGGAACCCTGCGCGAGCTGTTCGACGTACCGGCCTCCGGCGCGGTCGAGGCCGCGGCAGCTCTGGGGGCGGCCCAGTGCGCGGACGTCCTGGACGCGCTGCTGCAGTCGGCGCCGGAGGGTGTCGACGACCCCATGGACGCGCGGATCACCGAGCGCGGCCGGTCCCTGTCGGGCGGGCAGCGCCAGCGTCTCGCTCTCGCGCGGTCCCTGGTCACCGACCCGGAGGTGCTGGTGCTCGACGAGCCGACCTCCGCGGTCGACTCGCACACCGAGGCGCGGATCGCGGACGGTGTGGCGGCTCTGCGCGCCGGACGCACCACGGTGGTCCTGGCGTCCTCGCCGCTGCTGCTGGACCGCGCGGACCGGGTCGTGCTCATCGACGCGGGCGCGGTCGCGGCGATCGGCACGCATCGCGAGCTGTTGCAGCGTGAGCCGCGTTACCGGGCGGTCGTCACCCGCGAGACGGACGAGGAGCAGCGGCTCGCCGGGCTCGAGATGACAGAGCTGGAAGAAGCACTCACAGAGATCGAGGAATCCGCATGATCGGCGTGGCGCCACCGGAATACGATCCGGCGGCCCCCGAGTCGGCCGCGACCCTGCCCGTGGGCACGTCGGCGACCGTACGGGGCTACGTGCGCGGCCTGTTCCGGCGCCACCGGCGGGCCTTCGTGGTGCTGGTGAGCGTCAACGCGGTCGCGGTGATCGCCTCCATGGCCGGTCCGTACCTGTTGGGCCGGATCGTGGACGATCTCGCGGCGGGGGTGCGCGAACTCCATCTGGGGCGCGTGGCGCTGCTGTTCGCGCTGGCGCTCGCCGTCCAGACGTTCTTCGTCCGGCTGGTCCGGCTGCGCGGGGCGATGCTGGGCGAGGAGATGCTGGCCGATCTGCGCGAGGACTTCCTGGTGCGGTCGGTGGGGCTGCCGCCCGGTGTCCTGGAGCGGGCCGGTACCGGTGACCTGCTGTCCCGGATCACCACCGACATCGACCGGCTGGCCAACGCCATGCGTGAGGCCGTACCGCAGCTGGCCATCGGAGTGGTGTGGGCGGGGCTGCTCTTCGGGGCGCTCGCGGTGACCGCGCCGCCGCTCGCGCTGGCCGCGCTGGTGGCGCTGCCGGTGCTGGTGATCGGCTGCCGCTGGTACTTCCGGCGCGCGCCGTCGGCGTACCGCTCGGAGGCGGCCGGCTATGCGGCGGTCTCGGCCGTGCTCACCGAGACGGTGGACGCGGGCCGCACGGTCGAGGCGCACCGCCTCGGGCCGGACCGGATCGCCCTGTCGGAGCGGCGGATCACGCAGTGGGTCGCGTGGGAGCGCTACACGTTGTTCCTGCGGACGGTCCTCTTCCCGGTCATCAACGTCACCTTCGTGACGATCCTCGGCTCCGTGCTGATGATCGGCGGATACTGCGTGCTGCGGGGTTGGATGTCGGTGGGGCAGCTGACCACGGGCGCACTACTGGCGCAGATGCTGGTCGACCCGATCGGTCTGATCCTGCGCTGGTACGACGAACTGCAGGTCGCCCAGGTCTCGCTGGGCCGCCTGGTCGGCGTCCGGGAGATCGAACCGGACGCGGGGGACGCGAAGGTGGCTCCCGAGGGCCGGGACGTCAGGGCGCAGGAGGTCCACTTCGGCTACCGGGAGGGGGTGGACGTCCTGCACAAGGTGTCGATGTCCGTGCCGCCCGGCACCCGGATGGCGCTCGTCGGGCCCTCGGGCGCAGGCAAGTCCACCCTGGGACGGCTGCTCGCGGGCATCTACGCACCCCGGACCGGCGAGGTCACCCTCGGCGGGGCGCAGCTGTCGCGGATGCCGGCGGAGCGGGTGCGCGAGCACGTGGCACTGGTCAACCAGGAACACCACGTGTTCGTCGGCTCCCTGCGCGACAACCTCCGCCTCGCGCGGACGGGCGCCGGGGACGCGGAGCTGTGGGCCGCGCTGGGCGCGGTGGACGCGGACGGCTGGGCGCGGGCCCTGGAGGCCGGTCTGGACACCGAGGTCGGCTCCGGCAGCACGTCGCTGACCCCGGCGCAGGCGCAGCAGATCGCGCTGGCCCGGCTGGTGCTGGCGGACCCGCACACGCTGGTGCTGGACGAGGCGACCTCGCTGCTGGATCCGCGGGCGGCACGGCACTTGGAGCGCTCGCTGGCCCGGGTGCTGGACGGCCGTACGGTCATCGCCATCGCCCACCGGCTGCACACCGCGCACGACGCGGACGTGATCGCGGTGGTCGAGGGCGGCCGGATCAGCGAACTGGGCTCGCACGACGAGCTGGTCGCGGCCGACGGGGCGTACGCGGCGCTGTGGCGGTCCTGGCACGGGTGACCACGCGCTGCGGGGCGGGTCCGGACCCAACGGTCCGACCCGCCTCGCAGCGTCCCTCCGGCCCCTCGCCGGATCCAGGGCCTAGATGAACCCGAGGGCCGACGCCCCGCCGAAGCCGCCCAGCAGGACGAACACCGGCATCAGGACCTTGAGCTCCACCCAGCTGCCGGCCCGGAAGCGGATCGGCTTCGGCGGGCCGACCGGATACCAGCGCTTCCCTGCAATCGGGATGGGCCACAGGACCGGGCAGCCGGACACGGTCAGCGAGTCGCCGATGTCGTGGACCAGGGCACCGAGCACGATCGGCAGACCGAGCCAGAGGTACTCCTGGCCCGGTCCGGTGAACAGCCAGTTCGCTCCGTTGCCGGGCTGGTCGAGTACGCCCGCAAGGATCCAGGCGCTGGTGGCGCCGAGCAGCCAGACCAGGACGTCGCTGGACATCCGGGCCGCGCGCCACAGCAGGCCTTCGACCGCCAGCACCAGGTGTACGAAGAGCAGCGCGAGGACGCCCCAGCGGTCGGTGCTCACGGCGAGCACCGAGGCGCCGCCGCCGATCAGGACCGCCCAGAGCCAGGTGTGCGTCAGCGTGCGGTGGCCGCCGGTGCGGCGCGCGTCCTTCTTGGAGCGGGTGGCCTTGTAGACGGCATAGGAGATCTTGTCGACCACCTCGCACAGGCCTCGGGAGAGCGGGCCGAATGCGCGCGAGATCGTCGCCGACTTGTGGTCGAGGTCGGGGGCGAGGGCCGCCCCGGCGCAGATCAGCGCGCCGACGACGAGGACCGGCCAGGGCATGGGGTGACCGGCGGCCGCGGTCGCCGCTCCCACCCCCAGCCACGCCGCCGCCCCTGACAATGAGTGCGCCGGACCCATCATGGTCGTTTCCCCGCCCCGGTGGTGTGTGCTCGGGCCCTGCCGACTGTTTCGTTCGGGCCTCATCGACGGCACAGCGTACCGGCGGTGATCTTCGTTCCGTCCGCCGGTTCCCTGATCCGGGGGGAAGCCAGGCAAGATGGGGGGTGTGACCCTCATTGATCAGCTCCCGCCGAACGCCGACCCCGATGCCCTCTTCGAGGCTTTCTCCTCGTGGGCGGAGGACCAGGGCATCACCCTGTACCCGGCTCAGGAGGAGGCGTTGATCGAGGTCGTCTCCGGGGCGAACGTGATCCTCTCCACCCCGACCGGCTCCGGCAAGAGCCTGGTCGCGGCCGGCGCGCACTTCACCGCCCTGGCCCAGGACAAGGTCACCTTCTACACCGCCCCGATCAAGGCGCTGGTGTCGGAGAAGTTCTTCGACCTGTGCAAACTCTTCGGCACGGAGAACGTCGGCATGCTGACCGGCGACGCCTCCGTGAACGCGGACGCCCCGGTGATCTGCTGCACCGCCGAGGTGCTGGCCTCCATCGCCCTGCGCGACGGCAAGCACGCCGACATCGGCCAGGTCGTGATGGACGAGTTCCACTTCTATGCCGAGCCGGACCGCGGCTGGGCCTGGCAGATTCCGCTGCTGGAGCTGCCGCAGGCACAGTTCGTCCTGATGTCCGCGACCCTCGGCGACATGAAGCGGTTCGAGGAGGACCTGACCCGGCGCACCGGCCGGCCCACCACGGTGGTCCGCTCCGCGACCCGGCCCGTCCCCCTGTCCTACGAGTACGTCACCACACCGATCACCGACACGATCACGGAGCTGCTGGAGACCCGGCAGGCCCCCGTCTACATCGTCCACTTCACCCAGGCCCAGGCGGTCGAGCGGGCGCAGTCGCTCATGAGCATCAACATGTGCACCCGCGAGGAGAAGGACAAGATCGCCGATCTCATCGGCAACTTCCGCTTCACCACCAAATTCGGCCAGAACCTCTCCCGCTACGTCCGGCACGGCATCGGCGTGCACCACGCCGGCATGCTCCCCAAGTACCGGCGCCTGGTCGAGAAGCTCGCCCAGGCGGGCCTGCTGAAGGTCATCTGCGGGACCGACACCCTCGGCGTCGGCGTGAACGTCCCGATCCGCACGGTGCTGTTCACCGCGCTCACCAAGTACGACGGCAACCGGGTCCGCACGCTGCGCGCCCGTGAGTTCCACCAGATCGCCGGCCGTGCCGGCCGGGCCGGCTTCGACACGGCGGGCTATGTGGTCGCCCAGGCGCCCGAGCACGTCATCGAGAACGAGAAGGCGCTCGCGAAGGCGGGCGACGACCCGAAGAAGCGCCGCAAGGTGGTGCGCAAGAAGGCTCCCGAGGGCTTCGTCGCCTGGTCGGACACCACCTTCGAGAAGCTCATCGCCGCCGACCCGGAGGCGCTGACCTCGCGCTTCAAGGTCACCAACATCATGCTGTTGTCGGTCATCGCCCGGCCGGGCGATGCCTTCCAGGCGATGCGCCACCTCCTCGAGGACAACCACGAGCCCCGCAAGGCCCAGCTGCGGCACATCCGCCGGGCCATCGCGATCTACCGCTCGCTGCTGGATGGCGGTGTCGTCGAGAAGCTCGACACCCCGGACGCGGAGGGCCGCACCATCCGGCTCACCGTCGACCTGCAGCAGGACTTCGCGCTCAACCAGCCGCTGTCCACCTTCGCGCTGGCCTCCTTCGACCTGCTGGACCCGGAGTCCCCCTCCTACGCCCTGGACATGGTCTCCGTCGTGGAGTCCACGCTGGACGACCCGCGTCAGATCCTGGCCGCCCAGCAGAACAAGGAACGCGGCATCACGGTCGGCCAGATGAAGGCCGACGGGATCGAGTACGAGGAGCGGATGGAGCGGCTCCAGGACGTCACCTATCCCAAGCCGCTGGAGGAACTGCTCTTCCACGCCTACGACGTCTACGCCAAGAGCCACCCGTGGGTGCGCGACCACCCCGTCTCCCCGAAGTCGATCATCCGCGACATGTACGAACGCGCGATGACCTTCACCGAGTTCACCTCCTTCTACGAGCTGGCCCGCACCGAGGGCATCGTCCTGCGCTACCTGGCGAGCGCGTTCAAGGCGCTCGACCACACCATCCCCGACGACCTCAAGTCCGAGGACCTCCAGGACCTGATCGCCTGGCTCGGCGAACTGGTCCGACAGGTCGACTCCAGCCTGCTGGACGAGTGGGAGCAGCTGGCGAACCCGGAGGTGGAGACGGCGGAGCAGGCCCAGGAGAAGGCCGACCAGGTCAAGCCGGTCACCGCGAACTCGCGCGCCTTCCGCGTCCTGGTCCGCAACGCCATGTTCCGCCGGGTGGAGCTGGCCGCCCTCGACCACGTCAACGTGCTGGGCGAGCTCGACGCCGAGTCCGGCTGGGACGCCGACGCCTGGGGCGAGGCCATGGACGGGTACTGGGACGAGTACGACGACCTGGGCACCGGCCCCGACGCGCGCGGCCCGAAGCTGCTGCAGATCGAGGAGGACCCGGCGCACGGCCTGTGGCGCGTCCGCCAGACCTTCGCCGACCCCAGCGGGGACCATGGCTGGGGCATCAGCGCCGAGGTCGACCTTGCGGCCTCCGACGAGGAGGCCCGGGCGGTCATCCGGGTCACCTCGGTCGGTGAGCTCGGAGCGCTCTGACCGTCCGCCGTATCCCGCACGAACCGCAGACTCCTGTTTCCCGCCGGCCCCGACCGGACCTGACAGTGGAGATCCTCTGATGACGAACCCCGCCGAGAGACTGGTCGACCTGCTCGATCTGGAGCAGATCGAGGTCAACATCTTCCGCGGCGCCAGCCCGCAGGAGTCCCTCCAGCGCGTCTTCGGCGGGCAGGTCGCCGGCCAGGCGCTGGTGGCCGCGGGCCGCACCGTCGAGAGCGACCGACCGGTCCACTCGCTCCACGCGTACTTCCTGCGCCCCGGCATCCCCGGGGTACCGATCGTGTACCAGGTGGAGCGGGTGCGCGACGGGCGGTCCTTCACCACGCGACGGGTCACCGCGGTCCAGCAGGGCAAGACGATCTTCAATCTCACCGCCTCCTTCCACCATCCGGAGGAGGGCGGCATCGAGCACCAGCTGCCTCCTCACCACTACCCCCACCCGGAGACGCTCCCCAAGGTGGCGGACGAGATCCGGGAGCACCTGGGGGCGCTGCCCGAGGCGCTGGAGCGGATGGCCCGCCGCCAGCCCTTCGACATCCGGTACGTGAACCGGCTCCGCTGGACTCCCGAGGAGCTCAAGGGCGCCGATCCCCGCAGCGCGGTGTGGATGCGCGCGGTCGGCCCGCTGGGCGACGACCCGCTCGTGCACACCTGCGCCCTCACCTACGCCAGTGACATGACCCTCCTCGACGCCGTGCGCATCCCCGTGGAACCGCTGTGGGGGATGCGCGGATTCGACATGGCCTCGCTGGACCACGCCATGTGGTTCCACCGGCCCTTCCGAGCGGACGAGTGGTTCCTGTACGACCAGGAGTCGCCCATCGCGCACGGCGGCCGGGGCCTGGCCCGGGGCCGCATCTACGACGTGGAGGGCAGGATGCTGGTCTCCGTGGTCCAGGAGGGCCTCTTCCGTCCGTACGCCCCCAAGCCGTCCGGGTCGGCCCGGCCGGCCGGGCAGTCCGAGCCCGCCCCGAAGAACTGAGCACGCCCATGCCCACTCCCGCCCGCCCCTGCCCCTGCGGGCTGCCCGCCGTCTACCCGGAGTGCTGCGGCCGCTTCCACTCCGGCACTCAGCAGGCACCCACCGCCGAACGGCTGATGCGCTCCCGGTTCAGCGCCTTCGCCGTCGGCGACACCGCCTACCTGCTGCGCTCCTGGCATCCCTCGACCCGTCCGGCCCATCTGGACCTGGATCCCGGGCAGCGCTGGGAGCGGCTGGAGATCCTGGCCACCGAGCGCGGCGGGATGTTCGAGACGGAGGGCTCGGTGGAGTTCCGCGCCCACTACCGCGAGGGCCGGCGCACCGGCTCGCTGCACGAGCACAGCAGCTTCGCCCGCGAGGGCGGGGCATGGGTCTACGTCGGACCCCTCTCCCCCGTCGACTTCGACTGACCCCGCGCCCCCGCCAGGGCGAAGTCCAGGCTGGTGCGGTACCACTGGACCTCCTCCGGCGGCCCGGCCTTCAGCAGGCCGAGCGCCACCGCCGCGGCCGCCGGAACCTGCGGATGCCCGTACGGCGGGGGTGGGGCGAGCGCCGCCAGCACGATCCGGTCCCCCGGGTCGGGCACGGCGTCCCGCACCTCTTCCTCGGGGAGTACGGAGGCCAGTACGGCGGCGCGCTCCCAGGGGTCGGCGGTCTGTCTCAGCAGGAGCCCCACATGCCGCCCGCGCCACTTGCGCGGGCGCAGATCCGCCCCGGCCGCCATCAGCTCCCGGTCTTCAGGGGATGCGATCCCGCGCAGCATCCCCGGCTCCCGAGCGGCGAACCCCCTGAGCTCCGCGGCCAGGTAGAGCCAGACCACGGCCCGGTACCGGTTGATCCGGTAGCCGACCGGGATGACGTGCCCGCATCGGGCGAGCCGGGTGAAGCGGCTCGGGCCGATCCCCAGCACCTCGGCGGCGGCCTGTGCGCCGGCCACCGCCTCGACCCGCTCGCGCAGGGCACCCGGCGGGCTGTCGGCCGACCTGACCCGGTCCAGCTCGGCCCGTGCGTACCGCGCGGCCCCACCGGCCGCCGGCGGCCCGGCCCGGACGATCCCCAGCTGGACCGCCCTGGCGAACTCGGCTCGGCTCAGGCGCAGTTCCCCGGCGGCCCGCACGCCGCCCACCAGCTCGTCCACGGCGGCGCCTTCACCGCCGGTTCCGACGGCCGCGGCCGCGACCGCCTCGACACTCGCGGCCACGTCGTCCCGGCTCACGGCCACGTCGTCCCGCAGCGCGGTCCCCATCTGCATCATTACGGCCTCCCCACCAGCAGTGATTACTCTGCGTGAAGACCGTAACCGAGTGCGACGACAGTGCGCGAGGCCTGTGGACAACTGTCCGGAGCGGCCAGCCGGGCCCGCGCCACCTCCCCGCACCCCGACCCGGCGCCCCTGCCCAGCCGGACCCAGCCGGACCCAGCCGGACTCAGCCGGACTCAGCCGGACTCAGCCGCCGGTGATGCGCCGCTCCGCGACACCCAGGTGCTCGCCCACCCGGTTGACCAGCAGCGTCATCTCGTACGCGACCTGGCCGACGTCCGCCTCGGCGGCGCTCAGCACGCACAGGCAGCTGCCCGCGCCCGCCGCCATGACGAAGAGCACCCCCTCGTCGTACTCGACCATCGTCTGCCGGACCTCACCGGCCCGAAAGTGCCGTCCCGACCCCTTCGCCAGACTCTGCAGACCGGCGGCTACGGCCGCCAGGTGCTCGGCGTCCTCCCGCGCCAGTCCCGCGCTCGCCCCCGTCACCAGGCCGTCGTTGGACAGCACGACCGCGTACCGCACCCGCTGGACCCTGCGCGTCAGGTCGTCCAGCAGCCAGTCCAGTTGCTTGTCCAGTGCCATTCCCAGCCCCTCCCCCTCGACGCGGCCCGAACGGCCGCGCCCCACCCCGCGTACTCGTGCCGCAAGCCTTCCCCACCAGCTCCTTTCCGGCAAGGAGGATGTCCCCATGGCGAAGAAGATGACTCAAGAGGAATGGCGTGCATTCGCCTCCCATTCCACCCGCACCGTAAAGCTCTCCACCGTCCGCAAGGACGGAAGCCCGCACATCGCTCCCGTCTGGTTCGTGCTCGACGGCGATTCCTTCGTGTTCACCACCGGCAAGGACACGGTCAAGGCGCGCAACATCGCCCGTGACGGCCGGGTCGCGCTCTGCGTGGACGACGACCGGCCGCCGTTCTCCTACGTCGTGCTGCAGGGCCGCGCCGAGATCGGCGAGTACGCCGACACCGCGGACGAGTTGCTCACCTGGGCGACCCGGATCGGCGCCCGCTACATGGGCGAGGAGCGCGCAGAGGCCTTCGGCCGCCGCAATGCCGTCCCGGGCGAACTCCTCGTCCGGGTCCTGATCGACAACGTGATCGCGATCGCGGCCGTGGCGGACTGACCGCCTCCCGGGCGGGCCGGTTCACACGGAATCCGCCTGCGGCTCCACCGAGTCCAGCAGCCGGGCGGTGTGCACCCGTCCGGCGTACTCGACCAGCCTGATGAGCACTTCCTTCCCCGAGTCCCTGTCCCGCGCGTCACACAGCACCACCGGCGTCCCCTGATCCAGGTCCAGCGCCCGCGACACGTCGTGCGCCCCGTAACGCCGAGCGTCCGAGAAGCAGTTGACGGCCACCACGAACGGAATGCGCCGGTGCTCGAAGTAGTCGACCGCCGGGAAGCAGTCCTCCAGCCGCCGAGTGTCGGCGAGCACCACCGCGCCGAGCGCCCCCTGCGACAGCTCGTCCCACATGAACCAGAACCGGTCCTGCCCCGGAGTGCCGAACAGATACAGGGACAGCCCGGACCTGATGGTGATCCGCCCGAAGTCCATGGCCACGGTCGTGGTCGTCTTCTGGTCCACGCCGCCCGTGTCGTCGACCAGTTCACCCGCCTCGCTGAGCAGCTCCTCCGTGCGCAGCGGCCGGATCTCGCTCACCGCGCCCACCAGCGTGGTCTTCCCCACCCCGAAGCCGCCCGCCACGAGGATCTTCAGCGCGAGGGCGGCCAGGTCGGCGTCCTCCCCCGCACCGGGATCCGCGTCCGGTGCCGGTCCATCGTCGTGCAGTCCCATCACAGCGCTCGCAATCCCTCGATGACTTCACGCAGAATCCGCTCGTCCGGCAGTTGGGCGGGGGGTACCGGCCGGCTGACCTTGACGTGCCCGCCCTCCAGCAGGTCCCCGAGGAGCACCCGCACCACCCCTACGGGCAGGTCGGCGTCGGCGGCGAGTTCCGCCACCGACTGGGTCTCGGACCGGCAGAGCCCGAGCAGCGCCCGGTGTTCGGGGCCGAGCAGCGACTCGGCCGCCTCGTCCGCGCCCTGCGGGTCCACCGCGACCAGCGCGATCAGGTCGAAGCGGACCCCGTGGGGTCCCGGCTTCGTACGCCCGCCGGTCATCGCGTACGGACGGACGAGCGGGCCCGCCTCGGCGTCGTACCACTGGCCGTTCATGTGCCGGACCGCCGCCTTCAGCCGGCGGCCGGCGGACGCGCCGCGAACCGGGGCGGGGTGTAGAGGTGCTCGCCGACGCGCTTCACCAGCCGGGCCATCTCGTAGGCGATCAGGCCGATGTCGGCACTGGCGGCGCTGAGCACGGCCAGGCAGGAGCCGTCTCCGGCGGCCGCGACGAGGAGGAAACCCTCGTCCATCTCGACCATCGTCTGGCGCACTCCCCCGGCGTGGAAATGCCGGCCTGCGCCCTTGGCCAGGCTGTGGAAGCCGGAGGCGACCGCCGCCAGGTGTTCGGCGTCCTCCCGGCTGAGCGCGCTGGAAGCCCCGACCGCCAGGCCGTCGTTGGAGAGGACGACGGCATGGCGGACCTCGCGGACCCGGAGGACCAGGTCGTCGAGGAGCCAGTCCAGTTCGCCGGACCTGCGGACGCCGTCGAGGCCGATCCTCGGGTGTTCGATCATCACACTTCTCCTTCGCTGCCTGCATGAGGGGAGTTCTCGCGGGCCCCGCGAACCCAGCCGGCCCGGTAGGCCGCCATCCGGTCCCTGGCCTGCTCCGGGCTGCGGCCGGACAGCTCCTCGGGGAGGCGGGAGCCGGCCGGGGGCTTCGGGGCGGGGGCCTCGCGCAGCTGCGGGACGAGGCTGGCCTGGCGCACCCGGCGCGGCAGTTCCGTCACCGAGGCGGCGGGGGGTGCGGCCGGCTGGTTTCGGGCGGCCGTACCGCCGGGGGCGCGGGGGCGCAGCGCCGCCACCGGGGCGGGGCGCGGCTCCTCGGGGGCGGGGGTCATGGCCGGTGCCGGGATGCCGCGCGGGGTCTCCCGTACCGGCGGGGTGTGCGCGTCCTCCCGTACGACGGTCATCGCGGGCGGCTGGTCCACCCGCGCGGCCCGCCTCGGAGCGGGGGCCGGGGCGGAGTCCGCGGCCGGGGGCTCCGTGGCGCGCGCCCGGTCGGTGGCGGGGCCCGTGTCGTGGCCGGGGCCGGGGCCGCCGGCTGTGAGGGCGCCCTGGAGGATGGAGTTCGGCAGAAGCACCACCGCGGTGGTACCGCCGTAGGGCGAGGTGCGCAGGTGCACCTTCACGCCGTGGCGGGCCGCGAGGCGGCTGACCACGAAGAGCCCGAGCCGGTCGCTGTCGAAGAGGTCGAGCGCCTCGGACTGCTCGATGCGCCGGTTGGCGTCGCCCAGGGATTCCCGGCCCATGCCGAGTCCGCGGTCCTCGATCTCCAGGACATAGCCGGCCCCGACGGGTTCGCCGCTGACCCGGACCTTGGTGTGCGGCGGGGAGAACTGCGCCCCGTTCTCGATGAGTTCGGCGAGCAGGTGGGTGAGGTCGGCGACGGCGCCGCCGACCACGGCGGCCTCGGCGAGCTGGCGGACCTCGATACGGGGGTAGTCCTCGATCTCCGAGACGGCCGCCCGTACGACGTTCGTGAGGGGGACCGGCATCCGCCAGGCCCGGCCGGGTGCGGCGCCCGACAGGATGATCAGGCTTTCCGCGTGCCGGCGCATCCGGGTTGTGAGGTGGTCGAGGCGGAAGAGGTCGCCGAGCTCGTTCGGGTCGTCGGCGCGCCGCTCCATCGAGTCGAGCAGGGTGAGCTGCTTGTGTACGAGGACCTGGCTGCGGCGGGCGAGGTTGACGAAGACCCCGGAGACGCCGTTGGCGAGTTCCGCGCGTTCGACGGCGGCGCTGAGCGCGGCCCGGTGGACGGTGCCGAGCGCCTCCCCGACCTGGGTGATCTCGTCGTCGGCCGGCGGCCCGGGCGGGGTCTCGGAGGTGACGTCGATGTCCTCGCCCGCCCGCAGCCGTTCCATCGCGTGCGGGAGTTTGCGGTGGGCGATCTCCAGGGCGGTGTTGCGCAGCGAGACGAGTTCCACGACCAGCGCGCGGCCGATCCGCACGGAGATGACGAGTGAGGCTGCAACGGCTGCCAGGCCCAGCAGTACGGCCACTCCGGCCGGGCCGAGCGCCCCTTCGCGCACCGGATCGGCCCGCTCGGCGGCCGCGGCGTGCGCGGCCTCCTCTATCTCGCGCATCGAGGCGGCGATGCCGGTGTGGGCGGCCTCCCATCCGGCGGGCGCCCCGCGGCTGTCCTTGGAGGTGCCCGCGGCCAGCGCCCGGTCCTCGGCACCGGTGAGGTCGGCGTAGGCGGCGCTCTTGGCGACGGACTGCCAGGCGGCCTGCTGTGCGGCGGGGAGATCGCGGGCGGCGGTGTCGGTCAGCGCACGGCGGGACTCGATGCCGCCGGTCAGCTGCCGAAGCGTTTCGGCGCTGCGCGGGCCCGGTGCGGCGAACAGCGCGTCCTCGCGGGACAGCAGTTCCCCGGCGCGGGCGAATTCGAGCAGGACGCGGGCGTCGGGGCCGAGTTCGGCGTTCCCCCCGCCGGTGAGGGCGCCGCCGACGGCGAAGGCGGAGTCGACCACGCGGTTGTAGATCGCGTAGGCCGCCTCGGGGGTGGCACGGCGGTCGGTGATGTCCTTGCGGGCCGAGCCCAGGGCTTCGGCGGCGGCGACGAACGCCCCGAGGCGGACCACGATGTCCGAGCGGTAGTCGCCGGAGTCGGCGACGGTGTGGCGCTCGCCCATCCGCAGCCGCCGGACGGCGGTGTCGGTGCGGCGGGCCTGTTGGTCCAGGGCTCCCGGGTCGGCGGCGGGGTCGGCCAGGAGCCGGACGGCGGCGCGCCGCTCGGCCTGGAGCTCGGTGACGGCGGCGGCGACGGGGGTGCGTATCTCGGCGTCGGCCTGCTGGATGCGACTGATCCGGGCCATGTCCTGGGCGGTGTTGACGGTCGCGAAGGCCCAGAGGGCGAGGAGGGAGACGACCGGGACCATCAGCAGCGAGACGATCTTCGCGCGGACGGTGGCGGGGCGCAGCCGCAGCCGGGGGCCGGGCTTGCGCGGGGCGCCCGGGAGACGCGGGTGGGACGGGTGGGACTCCGTCGCCGCCGGTTCCTCGGCCGGCGGCCCGGCGTGGGCCCGGCGGCCGCGTGCCGGGGGCGCGGGCAGCCGCGGCGCCGCTGCTTCCGGTTTTCTGCGGGGTGTTCGCATGGGCTCCTCGTTCCGGGGCGGTGCCTATGGGTGCGGTCGTGCGGAGGGAGGTCTGGGGCCCGTCGTGCCCTGGGCGGTCGTGGGCCGGCGGTCGTGCCCTGGGCGGTCGTGCCCTGGGCGGTCGTGCCCTGTGATGCCGACGCTGGATGACGGCGCTGAATGTCGGGCAGCGGGTCCGTGCGGTGCGCGGCGGTGCGGTGCCGCGCGACCGGCCCGCTCAGCCGGCGGCCACGGCGTGCTCCCCCAAATGCTGAGCGGAAGCGGAAGCGGCGCGCTCGTCGGCTGTCGGGGAGAGCGCGACGAAGGCGGCGGTGATGAACAGGTAGGAGCCCAGCCCGACGGCGAGGGGGAAGATGAACTGCATGGCCGTGGCGCCGGGCAGGGCGGTGTCCGAGGGGCTGACGCTGACGGCGACGGCCATCATCCCGGTGTAGTGCATGCTGCTGACCGCGGCGCCCATGACGAGCGAGGCGACGGCGACGGCCACCGGTGACTTGATGTTGAGCGCGGCCCACAGGGCCGCGGTGGCCGCGACCACGGCGATGCCGACGGAGAGTCCCACGGTGAGCGGGTCGTAGGAGACGTCACCGTGCAGTCGCAGGGCCGCCATGCCCAGGTAGTGCATGCTGGCGACACCGAGTCCGGTGGTGAGGCCGCCCAGTACGAGGGACCGCCGACGGTCCTTGCCGTAGCCCACGGCGAAGACTCCGGCGCCCACGACCAGCATGGCGACGAGCAGACTGAGGATGGTGAGCGGCACGTTGTAGTGGATCTCGGTGCCCGTCACCTCGAAACCGAGCATCGCGACGAAGTGCATGGTCCAGATGCCGGTGCCGATGGCGGAGGCCCCGGTGAGGAGCCAGTTGCGGCGGGAGGCTCCGGTGGCGGCGAGCGCGCGGACGGTGCAGCGCAGCCCGAGGGCGGCGCCGATCGATGCCATCACGTATGACAGCGCAGGTGTCAGCCACCCGTAGGCGGCGTGGTCCAGATGTCCCAGGTGTCCCATGGCCACCGGACGCTAGTCCGGGTGAGAGCGCGAACAGGGGGCGCATTTCGAAAGCAGCTGGAACTGCTGGAATATGACAGAGCTACGTTCATGTTCGATCACACCACGTGGCACCTTGCACACGGTCCGCAGACCCACGTACGTGTACCGGTGAGGGATCATGGGCACATGAGCGAAGACCACACACACGTGCAGGAGTTCTTCGGGTCGCGCGCCGCCGACTGGGACGGCAAGTTCCCCGGCGACAGGCCCGCCTTCGCCACCGCCGTGGCCGAGTTCGGCCTGCGGCCCGGCGACCGCGTGCTCGACGCGGGCTGCGGCACCGGGCGCGCCCTCACCGCGCTGCGGGCCGCCGTCGGGCCCGCGGGCATCGTGCTCGGCGCCGACCTCACCCCGCAGATGCTGGCCGTCGCACAGCGGACCGGGCGGGCGGCCGAGGGCGCCCTGCTGCTCGCCGACGTGGCCCGGCTGCCGCTGCGCGACCAGGCACTGGACGCGGTGTTCGCCGCCGGGCTCATCGCCCACCTGCCCGACCCGGCGGCGAACCTGCGCGAACTCGCCCGGGTGGTCCGCCCCGGCGGCCGGCTCGCACTCTTTCACCCGATCGGGCGAGCGGCTCTCGCCGCGCGCCACGGCCGCGAGCTGACGCCGGGGGACATGCGGGCCGAGCACAACCTCGGCCCGCTGCTGACCGGTTCGGGCTGGGACATGACCTCGTACGCCGACGAGGACGAGCGCTTCCTGGTCCTGGCCGTACGCCGCCCCTGACATACGCCCCTACGCCGGCCCCGCGCCCGGGATCCGCGCCCGGAATCCGCGGCCGGGATCCGCGGCCGGGATCACGTCGGGGGCTGGGCCTCGGCTCCGGCGGGCCGGCGGGGATGCGGGACGGGGCAGCCGCCCGCGCCGGGCACCGGGAACGTGCCGAGCTCACCCACGTCGTAGCCGCCGGGGTAGCTCTTGATCTCCGGGTTCTGGCGGGCGTAGTGCGGAGCCCGGCGCGGAGGCAGCAGCCGCACCGCGCGGCCGCGCAGCCGCAGGGCGCCCCGGACCAGCCGCCGCACCCCGGGCCGCGGGGGCGCGTACCGGAAGGCGCCCAGCAGCGGCTCGTCGAGCAGGGCGAGGCTCGCGCCGCGCACGGCCGGGGCGAGCGGCGCCGGGTACCACGAGGCCATGAGGTCCAGGGTGGAGTCGGCGACCTTGCGGGAGCCTACGTCCCAGCCGAAGTGGGCCTCTTCGTAGGCGTTCAGGGTGGCTTCGAACTCCTCGTAGGAGCCCGGGATGTCCGTGATGCCCATGTGCCGGCCGAGGGTGGCGTAGTAGTTCGCGCAGGCCCGGCGTTCGTGGTGGGTCAGCGGACGCCAGCCGTAGGCGTCCAGCCAGCGCGCCGGAATCACCACGAAAGTGCACAGGACGTACCGCATGTCCTCGTTTGAGATGTCGTAGCTGCGGTGCATCTGGTTGACGCGGCGGATCGCGGTGCGTGCGGTGTCGCTCTCGAAGCCGTGCTCGACGACCGCGTCGAGGAGCAGTGCGGTGTCGTCGTAGCGCTTCTGTGTCCGGTCGGTGAACTCGGCCGTCTCGGCCAGCAGGCCACCGATGCTCGGGACGGCGTAGGTCCGGAACAGGGCGAGTTCCAGGGCGCGGGTGAAGTCCCAGGGGAACTCGTAGGTGGCGGTGAGCCGGTAGATGGCGAGGAAGTCCTTGTCGGGGTCGAGACGGAGGATCTCCCTCAGCCGGTCGTAACGCTGCACCGGGTGTCCCTTTCTGTGGCGGGTCCCCAACTCTACGTGCAGGTGGCGGCCTTGGAAATCGTGGCCCGCAAGCCCTCGACGGGCGGGTTACCCGCTGGTTAAGGTGCGCCGACGAGAGAGCTACCAGGAGGCCAGGTGTCCGACGACGAGGGTGGCGGCTCGCTGTACGTGCTGACCGCCGTGCTGCTGACCCCCGCGCAGTTCCCCAGCATCCTGGGCGACGACTTCCCCGAGGCCTGCTCCCTGCTGGGCGTGGCGCCGAACGGGGACGGGTACGGGCTGGTGCTCGGCCAGGACGAGGAGGGCGCGCGCTGGACGGTCGTGGTGGACGACGTCTCGCTCGTGGCCACGGCCATCGCCTCATGGGACTGCGGGATGGAGTACGACTTGTCCCCCGACGAGCGGACGATCGTCGTCTCGCTGGCGGGCTGGCCACTGGAGTTGTCGGTGGCCGCGCCGGGGATCCCGCACCCGCACGATCCGGAGCAGGGCGCGGACGGCACGGGGCGGGTGCCGCTGGCGCCGCCGTCGGCGGAGGCGTGGGGTCCGGTGCAGCGGCGGATGGGCGCGGACCAGATCGCGCGGGAGTGGAGCGACTGGCGCGAGCGCGTGGCCACGGACGGCGGCGCGGCGGCCGCCGCGCATCCCGGGCTCGCACGCGCCCGGGAGGAGGCCACGGCGTACACGCGCACCCCGCCGCCGCCCGGCCGCGTCCGGTCCTCCTTCGCCGGCGAGGGCGCCCGGACGCTGCGGGTGGACGGGCCGGGCTGGTCTCTGGTGGCCCGTACCGGCGAGGCGGCCTTCGTGCTGCTGGACGAGGAGCCGGGCGAGGTGCTGCCGGTTCCCCACGACGGGGATCCCGACCTGCCCCAGCTGCTGGCGGCGCTCGACCGCGTCGCGGTCCGCCCGGCCTGAGGAGGAGCGGCGCGAGGCGCCGGGAGCCGTTCGGGGTGTCGGGGAGCAGCGCGAGGCGCCGGGGAGCGGTTCGGGGTGCCCGGATTTCGGGTACCGCCGGTACCGGCCACGCATAATCGAAAGCAATCGGCCAGGGGGGCCGGAAATCGCTCTGGATCCCCTTCCTCCGGAATGATCGAATCGGCCAGTCACCGGCTCAAAGGGTGTGCACACCCTACTCCTTGAGCTCATTCCACGACGGAGGCCACTCTTGAATTCCATGTCGTACCTGGACCTGCACCGGGAAGTCGCGCAGGACATCGATACGGAGATCGAAACCGCCCTCGAGCGGCTCGGCCCACTGGCAGGCACGACCAGGAGCACCGTGGCCAAGCTCTTGGAGCACCGCAAACTGAGACATCCCCTGTCGGTCCTGCCGCTGCTCACGCACGCCATCGAGACGGGCCGCCCCGGGCCGGCCGTTCCCCTGTCGGCCGTCCACCTGCTGTGGTGGACGTCAGCCTGCTATCTCGACGACCTGGCCGACGCCAATGGCGCGTCCATCTCCGGCGAACTCACCGAGAACGAAGCGCTGCTCGCATCCGTCATCACCGGAAGCGCTCTCCCCGTTCAGATCATCCTGGCGCAGGATCTTCCGGATTCGGTACGCAGTGCGCTGATAACCGAGTTCCTGAACGGCTGGATCATCGGCGCCGACGGGCAGATAGACGACATGCGCGGGGACATCGCAAGCGCCTCGCGGAAATCGGTGATCGAGACGTACCGCGGCAAGTCCGGTGCACCCTTCGGAATGATCACGGCAATGGCCGCGATGTTCTCCGGGACAACGGGCGCGAAGGTGGAGCTGTGGCGTGAATTCGGCTACGTCTTCGGCATCCTGTGGCAGATCTTCAACGACCAGGAGGACATCCTGTCCGGTCGCCACGAGGACCTGCTCAACGGCACGGTGACCTATCTCCTCGCCTCCGTCGTCGAGGACGCCTCTCCCGGGCTCCGGGACCACATCCTGAGCCTGTGCGCCGCCGCCGGGCGCTCCGATCAGGCGAGAGCGGAACTCGCGGGGCTTCTCCGCACTCCCGACGCCCTTGACCGGTACCGGGCGGAGATCGACGGCTTCCGCGCCGAGGCGTACCGCATCCTGGACGAACTCGGCGGTGACGAGACCTACTCGCCGGTCCTCCGCCGGCTCGTGGACCACGCGTCCCAGATGCTGCTCGAAGCGGAACGCGCCCCGGCCGCCGTGAGCGGCGCCGCCTGACCCGGCCCGCCGGGCGCGGCCTTCACGAGACACCCGCCCCGCGGCCATGCCTGCCGGGCTCCGCCCATGAGCCGGAGCCCGGCCATCCCGCCGGCGACTGCGAGCCGGCCACCGTCGCCGTCAGCGGCCGATCTGCTTCCTGGACATGCCCCGCAGACGGCGCCGCTGGGAGGAATCCAGCAGGAAATAGGCAGCGGCCGGCACACCGATCAGGACCAACAGCCCCGCCCAGAACCCCACCGTCCAGAACAACACGATGGCTGCCACGACTCCGGCAACCGCGACCTTTCCGCTCGTGGACATCTGCGGACACCTCCTTCTGTCATAGACCACTACGACCACTACCCCGTCAACGTGCCGCCGCGACCCAGCGTTCCCCGACACCCGAACGGTCTGCGAAGTCCAGGGCACGGCCAGGTCCCCGCGCCGGGCACCTTCGATGGGGTACGCTCGGCCGCCTCGTACCCGGTAGTCAAGTTTGAGGAATGCGTGCTCTCCGAGATTTCCGCCCTCATCCACCGCTCCGCCGTCTTCCTTCCCGCCGATCCGGCCCGCAGCGGCCGGATCGCCCTCTGGCCGGCCGACGGCGAGACCATCGGCCGCGATGCCGAGGCCGGCAGCGGCAGGCTCGAGGAACTCGCCGTCATCACCCCGGACCTGCGGCGGACCACGGTCACCGCGCTCGTGCTGCCCGTGGACGAGGCCCTGCCCCTGCTCACCCGCGCCCGCGCCGCTGCGGCCGAGGCAGAGGCCGCGTCCGCGTCCCTCTCTGCCTCTGCCTCCGCCCACGGCCGCGACACCGACGCGGGCGCCGATACCGCCACCGCCACCGCCACCGGTGCCGATGCCGGCACCGGCACCGATACGGCCGGAACGGCCGAGGGGACCGGTGGCTCCGCCACGGCGTTCTGGGGCGCCGCCGCGCTGCTCGCCCTGCGGTTCGCCGCGCAGGGGCGGCTCCTGCCCGGGCTGAGCCCCTCCGGCCACGACGCCTGGCGGATCGGCCCCTTGGAGGACGCCGACCTCGACGCGGTCCGGGAGCTGGCCGCCGCCATGCCTCCCGGCGCCCACTGCGTACCGCTGAACGCGGACGGGCCGCCCCGGCTGCCGGCCCCCGGGCCGCTGCTGCGCGCCTTTCTCGACGCCGTCGCCGACACCCTGCCCCGCTCCCCCGCCGCCCCCGCGGCCGCCGGGGGGTCCGCGTTCGCCGCCCGCCCGCCGCACCTCCATCCCGAGCTGCGCGACTGGGCCGCCGAGGTGGCCGCCGCCCACGACGCCGGAGTGCGGATCTCCCTGCGGATCGAGCTCGACGCCCCCGACCCCGCTCCCTCCCCCGGTGCCGGCCAGACCCCCGACCACGCCCCCGACCACGTCAGGAGCAGGAGCGAGGTCCCGGAAGCCGCTCCGTCCTTCCGCGCCGTCCTCCAGATGCACAGCCGGGCCGACGCCGCCCTGGTCGCCGACGCCGCCGACGTCTGGGCCGGTTCCGGAGCCGCCGCGGCCGCGTTCCCTCCCGGCGCCCGCCTGGACGCCCTGCGCGCCCTGCGCCGCGCCGCCCGGCTGTGGCCCCCGCTCACCCCGCTGCTGGGCGCGGCGGTCCCGGACTGCGTCGAACTCGCCGACGAAGAGGTCACGGAGCTGCTCGGCGAAGCCGCCGCCGCCCTCGCCGCCGACGGGGTCCAGGTGCACTGGCCGCGCGGGCTCGTCCGCAACCTCAACGCCCGCGCCGTGGTCGGCTCCCCCGACACCGCCGGGACCGGACTCCCCTCGGGTCTGCTCTCGCCCGGGGCCCTGCTCTCCTTCAGCTGGCACCACGCCCTCGGCGACCAGGGGGATCTCACCCGCGCCGAGCTCGACCGACTCGCCGAGGCCAAGCGGCCCCTGGTCCGGCTGCGCGACCAGTGGGTCCTGATCGATCCGGCTGAGGCCCGCCGGGCCCGCACCCGCCAGGACCGCGAGGTCACGGCCGCGGACGCGCTGGCCGCCGTACTCACCGGGTCGGCAGAGATCGACGGCCGAAGGGTCGCGGTGGAGGCGACCGGTCCGATGGAGCGGTTGCGCGCCCTGCTCACCGGCGATCCGCAGGAGGGTGACGGCCTCGACGCACCGCCGGAGCTGCGGGCCACCCTGCGCGACTACCAGCTGCGCGGCCTGCGCTGGCTGGTCCGGATGACCTCGCTCGGCCTCGGCGCCTGCCTCGCCGACGACATGGGCCTCGGCAAGACCGTCACGCTCATCGCGCTGCACCTGCACCGCGCACGGCAGGACCCCGAGGCCGGGCCCACCCTGGTCGTGTGCCCGGCCTCGCTGCTGGGCAACTGGCAGCGGGAGATCGAGAAGTTCGCCCCCGGTACGCCCGTCCGCCGCTTCCACGGTCCCGGCCGCAGCCTCGCGGACCTCACGCCTTCCTCCGGCGGCTTCGTCCTCACCACGTACGGCACGATGCGGCTGGACGCACCCGCTCTCGCCGCCATCTGCTGGGGCATGGTCGTGGCCGACGAGGCGCAGCACGTCAAGAACCCGCATTCCTCCACCGCCAAGGCCCTGCGCACCATCCCGGCCCCGGCCCGCGTGGCGCTGACGGGCACGCCCGTCGAGAACAACCTCTCCGAGCTGTGGGCCGTCCTCGACTGGACCACACCGGGAGTCCTGGGCCGCCTCGGCACCTTCCGCTCCCGCTATGCCGAACCCGTCGAGAGCGGCCGCGACCCGCAGTCGGCGGCCCGGCTGGGGGCGCTCGTACGGCCGTTCCTGCTGCGCCGCAAGAAGTCCGACCCCGGCATCGCGCCCGAGCTGCCGCCCAAGACCGAGACCGACCACACCGTCACTCTCAGCCCCGAACAGACCGCGCTCTACGAAGCCGTCGTCCGCGAGACCCTCGCCGCGATCTCGGAGGCGGACGGGATGGAGCGGCGCGGCCTGGTGGTCAAGCTGCTGACCTCCCTCAAGCAGATCTGCAACCACCCGGCCCACTACCTGCGCGAGCACAGCCCGGGGGAACGCGGCGCCCGGGACACCGCCGGCGGCCGCTCCGGGAAGCTGGAGCTCCTCGACGAACTCCTCGACACGATCCTCGCCGAGGACGGCTCGGTCCTCGTCTTCACCCAGTACGTGGCGATGGCCAGAATCCTGGAGAGGCATCTCGCGGGGCGCGGGATCGCCTCGCAGCTGCTGCACGGTGGTACGCCCGTGCCGCGCCGCGAGGAGCTCGTCGACCGCTTCCAGGCGGGAGAGGTCCCGGTCTTCCTGCTGTCGCTGAAGGCGGCGGGCACCGGGCTGAACCTCACCCGGGCCGGCCACGTCGTCCACTTCGACCGCTGGTGGAACCCCGCCGTCGAGGAACAGGCCACCGACCGCGCCTACCGGATCGGCCAGACGCAGCCCGTGCAGGTCCACCGGATCACCGCCGAGGGCACCGTCGAGGAACGGATCGCACAGCTCCTGGGGCGCAAACGAGCCCTCGCCGACGCCGTCCTCGCGGGCGGCGAGGCCGCTCTGACCGAATTGACCGATGCCGAGCTGGCCGAGCTCGTGGCGTTGCGCCCGACAGGCGGGCCTGCGGGGAGTGAGCGATGAGTACCCGAGACCCGTACGAGAAGACCTTCCCCGCCCTTCCGCCCGCCCCCGGCCGTGGCTTCGCCCGCACCTGGTGGGGTCACGCCTGGCTGCGCGCGCTGGAGGACAGCGCGCTCGACGGGGAACAGCTCAGGCGGGGTCGCCGGTCCGCACGCTCGGGCGCGGTGGGCGCGGTCTCGGTGCGTCCCGGCGGGCTCACGGCGGTGGTGCGCGACCGGGACGGGACGGCGCACCGGACGGACGTGCTGGTGCAGGAGTTCACGGAGGCCGAATGGGACCGGCTGCTGGGCCTGGCGGCCGCCGAGTCGGGGTACATCGCGGCGCTGCTGGACCGGGAGGTGCCGCCGGAGCTGGTCGAGGACGCGGCGACCGCGGGAGTGGAACTGCTGCCCGGCATAGGGGACCTCGATCCGCGCTGCGACTGCGGTGAGTGGGACCACTGTCCGCACACGGCCGCGCTCTGCTACCAGGTGGCGCGGCTGCTGGATCAGGACCCCTTCGTACTGCTGCTCCTTCGCGGGCGGGGCGAACGGGAGCTGGTGGACGACCTGGAGGCGCGGAGCACGGCGGAAGCAGAGGCTCCGCAGGCGTCCGCCGACGAGGGGGTCCCGGCGGTGGAGGCCTTCGCGGCGGGGAGCGCCCGGCCGCCGCTGCCCCCGCTTCCGGCGCTGCCGCAGGCACCGGGCCAGCCGCCGACTCTGGACACCGACGGGGAACCCGGGCCGGAATTCGACGTGGACGCGGTGGAGTTCCTGGCGCAGGCGGCCGCGGCCGAGGCGTACCGGCTCCTGGCGGAAGCGGTGGCTCCGGGTCACGCCGATCGTATTGCGGCGGCCCCGCTCACCGTTTCCGAAGACGCCGTACGACTCACGGCCGAGGCCGATGACCTCCGGGTCCGCTCCCGCTTGGCGGCGGCTACCGGGCGCAGCCGGGCCGACATGGAACGGGCCGTCCTCGCCTGGGGCTTCGGCGGGGCCCCGGGCCTCGCGGCGCTGGAGGACGACTGGACGCCGGACCGGACGACGCTGGCCCGCGCCAGGGCGGCACTGGCCTCGGCCTGGGCGGACGAGGAGGCGCCCGTGCTCCGCCGGGTCCGGGCCCGCTGGACGTCGCAGGACACCGGCCGCCAGCTCCGGCTGGGGCGGGAGGGCCGCTGGTGGCCGTACCGCCGGGAGTCGGGCCACTGGATCCCGGCTGGCCCCTCGGCCCCGGACCCCGCCTCTGCGCTGCCCCCGCAGGACCCGTCGGACCCGTCGGCCCGGCGCGCGACGGGCTGACCGGCCGTAACCCGGCGGGCAGGGGTGCGCGCCCGCCCTCGGGCCGTGGTCCGCCGGGGGGGAGGAGTGCCTGCTCCCTGCTCCCTGCTCCCTGCTCCCTGCTCCCTAGGCGACCCAGCAGTACAGGCCGTGCTCCAGTACCCCGGTTCGGCGGGCGAGCGCACCCAGAGCCGTCACCATCTCGCGGGCCAGGTCGGTGTCGATCGTCTCGCCGTACTCGGCCCGCAGGCCGGCCCACTGCACCGCCGTCTCCTGCAGGCGGGACGGTTCCGCCCCGGCGAGAGCGCAGACCAGGCGGTCGGACAGCGCGAAGGCGATCACAGCCCCGTCGTCGTCCGCACCGGCGATGATGCGCGGCTCCCCCGCTTCCGCGAGGTCTTCGAGGCTGCCGCCGGAGAAGAGGCATTGCCACTCGACCACGGCCTCTTCCGCATCGAAGTTGCCGAACCCGAGGGATTGGAAGGCGCGGTCCGGCCCGGTCTCGACCACCAGGGCGGCCGACCTGTCGTCCGGTGCGGCGAAGAACTTCACCAGGGTGCTCACCGGTGCATCATGCTTGAACGTCCGGAGCCGCCACCATGATCGGCAGACGACGTCGGCCGGGAAGACCGGCCGTGGCCGGCCGGCCGTACCGGGACGCCGTCGGCCCGGTTTCGGCACGGACCCGATGGCGTACCGGCCGACCTACCGCCTGTGGAGGGATGGAGGGCGGGCCGACGATGAAGGCACTGCGACGGGCACCACGTTTCCGGGCCCCGTCATCGCGAGGTCCTCGCAGCGGCCGTGCGCGCCCGCCTCATCCCGGAGTGCGCACCGCGGGTGGACCTCGCCGGGGCGAACCTGCGGTCGCACCGCACCTCACCGCCCTCGGACAGGGCGAGGCACTGCTGATGACCGGCCGCGTGGTGCGACTGGGCAGGCGGCGGCACCGCGAGATCACAGCCCTGCTCGGGCCCTCGGCACCGCTCTCCCGCTCCTACACCCGGCGTCACACCAGGACGTTCTTGTAGAAGAGGTTGGAGCGACGGTCGCCCGCCTCGCCGGAGGCGAAGCCGAGGAAGAGGCGGTCCTCTCCGGCCGCTGTCCGATAGACCGCCAGGCCTTCCGGCTCGCGGAAGGTCAGGGTGGAGCCGGCGTTGGTCAGGACTGGGCCCTGGCTTATCGCGCCGGTGTTCACGTTGACGCAGGTGACCTCGGAGTTCACCACGTTGCCGTTCGCCTCATAAGAGGTTCCGGTCAAGAGGTACACGTAACTCCCATAGACCGCGTAGCCCTGGAACGTGGGCGAGAGCGATCCCAGCGCGGGCTGCGCGAAGTCGGCGAACGGACTGCTGAAGTCGCCGCTCGTGGCGGCCGTGAGGCCGTAGACCGCCATGCGCTTGGCTCCGCTCAAGTGGTAGCGGACCACGAGGCGGTCGTGCACGGGATCGATGGCACAGGTGTGTTCGGTGGCGGCAGTTATCGGCTTGAACTTCGTGAGTGCCGACGAGGTGTTCGACAGCGTCACGCCGCTGGTGAATTTGAAGCGTGCGAGGCGGCCCCCATAGCCGTTGCCGTTGGCGTCGACTTCCGTCCACAGATACGTCGACGTGCCCACCCCCTGGGCTCCGAATGCGACGCCGTGGCCGAAGCCGGTCAGATACATGTGGCCGAGCTGGTTGCCGGCGAAGTCCAGCTGCGTCACGCACAGGTCGCCGGCGGTCTCGGCTGTGCCGTTGCGGCGCTGCGCGACGAAGAGCCGGCGGTTGACGTTGTCGAAGGCGAAACTCTGCTGCACGGTGTCGTCGCGCAGGGTCTTGCTTCGGAACAAGTCGTACGACGGCCGGGTCAGGTCGAAGCGCTTCGACGCGGGCACCGCGGCCGAGGCAGAACCGGCCCCGAGACCCAGTCCGAGCGCAGCCAGGCCTATGCCACTGCCCGCGCGCAGCAGGCCTCGGCGACTCAACGATCCGTGGGACATGGGTCGTCCTCCCAGAAATGTGGTGCTGCGTAGCGTGTGGGGATCCCCAGCGGGCCCCGGAGGGGCAGGCCACACCAGCGGCCCGGCCTGCCCCATCAGGCTTTGATGGATAAGGCTCAGGCGACGCCGCGGTAGACCGTGAAGGGCTCCTCGACGGTGTCGCCCTTGCGGCGCAGGACGTACACGTCGACCGGCGTGCCTTCTGCGATGTTGCCGCTGGCCCAGGACGAGCAGTACGGGGAGTCGTGGCCACGGGTGCTGGCGATGCGGTCGATGGTGCCGTTCCGGTTGATGTCCAGCCAGACTTCGACGCCCCAGCCGTCGGCCGCGTTGTCGCAGGCCCTGATCGCGTCACCGGGTATGGAACCGGACGGGTCCGGGTTCCACTGACCGTAGCCACCCGTATGGGAGATGGTGACGGTCGATGCCGCCATCGCCTGTCCCTGCATACCCGTCACGAGGGTGATTGCGCCGAGCGCGACTGCTGCCGCTCGGACGGCCGTAGACCTGAACTTCATGTGTGCCTCCTGTGTGACGGGGCCCGACCAGCGGCCCCGGCTCTCTTGGTTGCGCCGTGAACCTATACAGACGAGCGCACTGTCCGCACCCTTGGTTCGCGAACAGCAATGCAAATTGGACAGATGCGGGTTCGGCGGGAGCGGGGCGGCCCACGGGTGCGAAGTGGGGCGGAAGGGGCGCAACCCGCAGCGTCAGGCCGGCACTTAGTCGGCTTGAAGTAGTCGGAGATCCCATTGATGGAAGCGCCCGCCGACATGACGCGGACGGTCCGACTCCAAGCGGTTAGGGCCCTTATGGGGGCACTTCAGAGGCAGGCGCGACATGGGCTGGCAGCCGGCACGGCAGGCTCTTCCCCGCTAGCCGGAAACGGCATGAACCCGTACCGGAAATGGATAGCGCAGCCACCACAGCCCAGGGATCCTGAACGGCGCACCTGCCCTCGCGAAGTTCCCGGACAGACCTCTCTATGCACGTGCAATCAGCGATCGCAGTGACAATCGGACCTTCCGGGTCCGCTGCGACTCGATTCAGACGAGCTGTCGGTCGCCGGGGCGGGCTGCCAGGGCGGAGCGGGCCACCGAACGTCTACGGGTGAGTCGGCATCGCGCCGCACAGGCTGTCGCGCCGTCGCACGAGCAGTAGCGGTGTCGTACCCCACCGGTAGATTCAGTGGTCCGCAGGGAGTGGAACGGTGAGGTACATGTCTGATGTCATCGCGGGCGCTCGGCAGGACCCGCCGAACAAGGGCCTCCTCTTCCGGGGGAGCAACGTCGACGAATTACATGAGCTGATCACCACGCGATTCTCGCCCCACCGGTTATCGGTCCTGGACGACCATCCGCTCGACGGCCGCTTCCGGTGTACGCACGAGGGGTCGGTCGGACTGTACGAACTCGGGTACGGCGCGGAGGTCGCCATCACGCCCGAAGTGGCGCTGGACTTCTACAACGTCCATGTTCCCGTCGCCGGTGGCGGCGCCGTCACCGTGAACGGGGAGACTCTGTCCTCCCCGCTGAGCATCGTGGGGCCGGGGCACGGAATCTCCATGCGGTGGAACGAGGAATGCGTGAACCAGGTTCTGATCATTCCCCGCGAGGTCATCCACAGCGCCGTGGCCGCCCGTCTCGGCCATGTGCCGCAGACCCCGCTGTCGTTCTCGCCGGTCCTGGACGGCCGGGTCGGCGCGGTGAAGGACTGGCTGAACGTGGTGCGGCACTTCGCCGCGTTCGCCGATTCCGATCTGGCCGCCCGGTCTCCGTTGGCGCTCGGGCACTTTGAGCAGCTCCTCGTCAACGGCCTGCTGGACGCGCAACCCCACGCGCTCGGGGACGCATTGGCGGGCGGCGGTGCGGCATCCCTGCCGGGGCCGGTCCGGCGCGCTGCCGACTTCTGCACCGAACACGCCCACGAACCGATATCGGTGACCGATATCGCCCAGGCAGCCCGGGTGGGCGTACGCAGCCTCCGAGACGGCTTCCGCACCCACCTGGGCACCACACCGCTTGCGTATCTGCGGCGCGTTCGGCTGGATCTCGCCCGCCGTGACCTTCTCGCCATCGCGGACGGCCGCGAGCTGGGGACCGTCACCGATGTCGCCCTGCGGTGGGGCTTCACCCACTTGGGCAGGTTCACCGGCTACTACCGCGAAGCCTATGGCGAGACCCCATCGCGGACGGTGCGCAAACCCGGGGAAGTGAAGCCGTGCCCCCAGGCTCGGGCCCGTGACATCCGTAAGGGCCGCAGGTGAATCGAACCCCGCGCCGACTGCTGCGAGGGGCCGACGTCCGGAAACGGGAGCTGCGTGGCAGAAGGTCCTCTGGTGCGGACCCGTGGTTGGTGCCAGGCTCTGTTGCGGATCGACCGAGTGCCACTTCCAACCGGCAAGCCCGCTGCGATCGCTGGAGGACCCGTGACCGGCTGCTCAGAATCCTGCGGTGTTCCGGGTGATGCGGGGCCCGCCACCGTCTTCTTTCCCCAGAGTTCCCTGCGCATCGGCCCCCGTGAGGCCGATGCGCCGATGACCCGGGTGCTGGCCGGGATTCCGGTCGATCCGGCCTCCTCCGAGCGGGGAGAACTGGAGAACGACGTTCAGCTGGTCGACCTCGGTGAAGGCGCGTACTGCCTGACCCACGCACTGCGACACCGTCAGATCTACGGCGGTGAAAAGCTCCGTATGACGGTCGAGGCCCTCGCCGGGGACGGAGCGGTGGACGCGTCGGTGTTCGCCCTGATGACGGCCGAGCAGTTCGTCGCGGCGCGGGGCGAGGACAAGAACGCGGTGCGTGCGGCGCTGGCCGCGCAAGAGGCCGAGCGGGTCGCGACCGATCCGGACTTCTCCTTGCTGCGCGTGCTGCTCACCGACTTCTGCAATCTCAAGTGTGACTACTGCAAGGTCGTCCAAAACGTCGAGGCACCACAGAAGGCTCCCACCGGCACCGCACGACTCACCGAGGTCATCGAGTACTTCTTCGCGAACTCAAGGCCCGGACAGCCGAAGATCATTCACTGCACCGGCGGTGAACCGACCTTGCACTGGCCCGAGTTGGAGCATCTGCTCAAGGAAAAGGAGCGGCTCGCCCGGCCGGGCGAGAACTGCTGGGTCGTCATCGGCACGAACGCGACGCTGATCACCGCCGACCGCGCCCGGACCCTCAGCCGTCACGGTGCCAAGTGCATCGTGTCGATGGACGGACCTGCGGAAGTCCACGACCTGTTACGGCCCAATTACGCCGGGCGCGGATCCTGGGCGCAGGTGGACCGGGGCATCAGGATCCTTCAGGAGCACGGCGTCGAGGTGTCCATCTCCACCGTCTTCGGCAGTCACAACCTGGCCCGGGCCGAGGAGATCATCGAGTGGTTCATGACGGAATACCAGCCGACCGGCCTGGGGGTGAACTTCATGAAGCCTCCCACGCCGGAGCAACAGGACTACGCGTACCTCATCGACGGCGTGGACTACGCCCAGACCCTCTACGGCATCCACCGCACATGGCGCGACCGCGGTCTGTTCCTCGAACTCGTCCACCGCAAGCTCGAACCCTTCGTCAAGGGCCACTACCGCTTCCACGACTGCGGCGCCGCGGCCGGCGCGAATCTGAACCTCAACGCCAAGGGAAAGGTCGGACCCTGCAAGTCGTTCCTCGTCATGGACCGGCTCGCGCTCTCCGAACTGGACGGCACGCAGTACTCGGATTCCGTGCTCAGCCGCTGGCGGATGCGGTCGCCGATCTACTACACCCACTGCGACGGCTGCTCGGCCCGCGGCATGTGCGGCAACGGCTGCGCCTACGACGCGTACGTCGCCCACGGGGACGAGATGTCCATCGACCGCAGAAGCTGCGAATACACCAAGCGGTTCAACGAGCTGATGCTGCGCGACCTGTTCGAGCTGTCCGGCGGCGCCGAGCGTGCCGAGCGGGAGGGCGCCTACGCGGTGACCCAGCGGGAGCGGGACCTCGTCATGGGCGCGGTCGCTGCGACGCCCGGCACGCTGTCGTACTCCATTGGGCACCACACCCACCGGTAGGAACGAACGACGGCGCTGGCGCTGGCGACCATGGGGGCGAGCATGCGGGAGCGAGAGGTCATCACGCTGATGCGCACCGGGCTCGGAGCCCACCGGACCGCTGAGGCCGACTTCGACCACTGGCTGGTCCCCGGCTCGGACGTGCGCATCGCGTCCAGCGTGGATCGGGCGGTTCACGGTGACTGCCCTCCCGGCGAACCGGTGGACGTGTGGGCTTTCAGAGGGGTCAACGCGGCGCTGTCGGACCTGGCCTGCGCGGGAGTCTCGCAGCCGGCGGTGCAGCTCGACCTCCAGATCCCCCGCAGCGCCGACCCCGCCATGGTCACAGCGATCGCCACCGGGGTACGGCGTGCGATCCGGATCAACGGCGCGACCCTGCAGAACGGCTGCAACACGACATTCGGCCCGCTCGCCCTGACCACCGCGGTCAGAGGCGTGGGGCGGGGCTCCGAGCTGCCACCTGGCCGAACGGGAGCGGCTCCGGGAGACGTGGTGGTCGTCTCGCGCCGACCCGGACGCTTCAACGCCGCGCTCGCCCACCTGAACCATCCGGCGGGCGAAGGGCTACCCGGCTGGCTCGCGCCCGCCCTGCTCGGCGGACTCCCGGAACTGGAGCTCGGGCGGCTGCTCGTCGAGGGTTCGTCGATCACCGCCGTCATGGACGCCAACGACTGCCTGCTGCTCACCCTGGCCGACCTGGCCAGAGGGTCCGGGGTCGGCATCGATCTCGACGGCTCGGCCGTCGAGCGATTGCGCCGGGGTCTGCCCGAAGCGGTTTCCGTCGAGTGTCTCCTGGGGCCGCCCTCCGGTGACCTGTCCCTGGTCCTGACCCTTCATCCGGCGCGGCTGGACGAGGTCCGGGCCGCCTTCGCCCGTCTGGGCCGCCGACCCTGGATCCTGGGCCGCTGCACGACGGCCCGTGGTGAGCTGACCCTGGACGGAGAGCGCCTGATGGCGACGGCCGAGGTGCTGCAACGCAGGTGGTCGGCGTCGGCCGCGTTCCGTCACCCCCTCGCCGGCCTCCCGGCGGTCATCGTGCCCGGCGGGCCCGGCGGCGGGAGTGAAGGGAGTGACGGGGAATGACAGCCGAGGTGACCCTGGGGGTGTGCGCCCACACTCACGATTCGTCGGCCGCCCTGTTCGTCGGCGGTCGTCTGATCGGCTTCCTCGAGGAGGACCGGCTGGTCGGCCGCAAGCACACCCGGGCGTTCCCCGGCGAGGCAGTCCGCCTGCTCCTGGCCGAGGCAGGGCGGGGACCCGACGACGTGACCGCCGTCGGATACACCTTCGACGGTTCGCTGTACCGCCACGGCAGGGAGAGGGCCGCACGGAGGGCAGGCGATCCGGGCCGTCGGCGCCGGGCCGTGGCCTCCTACGACTCCATAGCCGCGGCGCACGTCCGGACGATCGGACGGCTGGCCTCGGAATTTCCGTCCGCGGCGATCGTGGAGGTGCCGCACCACCGGGCCCATGCCTTCTCGGCGATCGCGCCCCAGGGCTGGTGCGATCGGGACGTGCTGGTGATCGACAGCATCGGGGAGGCCGCGACCACCTCGTCGGGAACCTGGAACCGGGTGACCCGCTCCCTCGATCTGCACGCCCTGGCCTGGGACACGGACTCGCTGGGCTATGTCTACGGCGCCCTCACCGACCACTTGGGCTTCCGGATGCGGGACGAGGAGGGTACGGTCATGGCGCTCGCGGCCTTCGGGGACCCGTCGCGGTTCCGAACGCTGCTCGCGCGAACGGTTCCGCTGACGTCGCGGGGATTCCGGGTGAGCACCCGCCTCGTGAGACAGCGGGTGTTCGGCGACCGTGGCGACCGGCTGACCGACGCGTTCGTCACGGCTTCGGTCTCTCGGCGGGCGCCGGGGGAAGACCTCACCCAGGCCCATGCCGATCTGGCCGCTTCCCTCCAGGAACGCCTCGAGGAGGTGACCGCCCACCTGGTGGGCCTGCATCCCGGCCCGGGCCGAGCCTGGACGGTGGCCGGCGGGGTCGCCGGCAACTGCGTTGCGGTCGGCAGGCTGCGCGACCTTCCGGAGATCACGGAGCTCTTCGTCCCCCCGGCCCCCGGCGACTCCGGGACCTCGTTGGGCGCCGCCGTGGCCGTCATCCTGGACCGGCAGGGCCTGCTGGCCGAGGTACCCGCGTCACCGTACTGGGGTGTCGAACCGGCGATCCCCAGGGCCGAGGAGGTGCTCGCTCGGGGATTCGAGGTGTCAGGTCCGTACGGGGAACGGGACCTCGCTCGTCTGGTGGCCGCGGCACTGGCCCGGAACGACATCCTCGGCATCTACCGGGGCACTGCGGAGGCCGGCCCCCGGGCCTTGGGACACCGGTCCATCGTGGCCAACCCGCTCTCGCCCGAGGTGCACGACCGGCTGGCCACCCGGATCAAGAGACGTGAGCCCTTCAGGCCGTTCGCCCCGATGGTCCTCGCGGACCGTGCCGCCGGGTACTTCGACTTGCGGGGGCGGGAGTCGCCGTACATGAGCCTCGCCGTGGACGCGCGGCAGGAACTCCTCCACCACGCGCCCGTCGTGGTCCACCGCAACGGCACGGCACGGGTACAGACCGTGGGGGCGGGAACGGACGTGTTCCTGGAGGTGCTGCTCAGCCGATACGAGCAGCTGACGGGCTCGCCCCTGCTGATCAACACCTCTCTGAACATGAAGGGTCGGCCCACGACGGGATCGTGGCAGGCGGCGTTGGACTGCCTCTCGGAAATGGCCCTGGACGGGCTCGTACTCGGGGACCTGTTCGTCACCGCGAAGGGCGGCTGACCCCAGGCACCAGGCCATCCGGCATCGCCGCCACGCCCGCTCCGCGGCCCGGCCCGGAAGTCCGGGCCGGCGAGCTTTTCCCACAATTCAACATGGTCGCCCACGCGCGATGTGCCGGAGACAATCCGATCGGCCAGAACCGCGGACAGAGAGAGTGTGGATACGTGGCGACCACGACGAGTAACTCTTCGGCTTCACCCCCGACTTCCGAGGACCGCCCGGCGACGGTTCCCCCGCTGAACCTGCGGCTGTTGCCCGCCGTCTCCGCCGGGGTGGGCGCGGTGCTGCTGGTCCTGTCGGGACGGCACGGGTATCACGTCGACGAGCTGTACAACCGGGCCTCCGGGGGTCACCTGGCGTGGGGCTACGTCGACCAGCCCCCGCTGGTCTCGCTGATCGCCAGGGCGGAGACCACCCTGCTCGGCGACACGCTGATCGCGTTGCGCGTGGTACCGGCGCTGCTGGCCTGCGTGGTGGTGTGGGTGGCGGGCCTCATCGCGCGCGAACTCGGCGGCCGGGGCGGCGCACAGGCCTTCGCCGCCGCCGCGACGGGCACGTCGGTCGTCACGCTCAACGCCGGGCACGTGCTGACCACCAACATTCCCGACCTCGTCACCTGGGTGACGCTGGGCTGGCTGTTCATCCGCCTGCTGCGCACCCGCGACACCCGCCTATGGCTCGCCATCGGCCTGGTCACCGGCGTGGGCATGCTCGCCAAGAACCTGATCGTGCTCCTGGTCCTGGCCCTGCTCGTGGGCGTGGTTGCGTGGGGGCCGCGGGCGGTTCTGCGCAGTCGGCATCTGTGGGCGGGCGCCGCGATCGCCACCCTGATCGCGGCGCCGGCGGTGCTGTGGCAGATCACGCACGGCTGGCCCGCGGTCGAGATGAGCGCCGCGTTGAAGACGGCCCTGGGGGCCGACTCCCGGGTCGCCTTCGTCCCCTTCCAGATACTGATGATCGGCTTGTTCCTCGCTCCGGTCTGGATCGCCGGGCTGGTGGCCCTGTTGCGCCGCGCGGGTTGGCGGACGTACCGGTCGATCGGCCTCGCCTACCTCTTCATGGTGGTGCTGCTGATCGCCATCGGCGGGAAGCCCGAGTACCCCGGCGGCCTGCAGCTGGTGCTGCTGGCGGCGGGCTCCGTCGTGGTGGTGGACTGGGCGAAGACCACCGTCCGCCGCTCGCTGGCCGGCACCGCCCTGGTGGGCAACGCGGTGATGTCGGCCGTGCTCATGCTGCCGGTGCTGCCGGTCGCGTGGTACGGGTCGAACCCGGTGCTGACGCAGCTGGGCGTCTTCCAGCTAGACCAGGCGGCCTGGCCCCAGCTGACCGAGCAGGTCGCCGCCGTCAACCGGTCGCTGTCACCGCAGGACCGCGAGCACGCCGTCGTCTACGCCAACCACTACGGCCTGGCGGGCGCTTTGGACCGCTACGGACCGGAGCACGGTCTCCCGAAGGTCTACAGCGGGCAGAACTCCTACGCCGACTTCGGCAGGCCCGCGGACGACACGGACGTGGTCATCGCGGTCGGCGTGAACCGCGAAGCGTTCGGCGCCCTGTTCGCGAGCTGCGAGCCCCGCGGCACCTTCAAGACCGACCTGCCCGTCGCCGACCGGAACACCGAGTTCATGGTGTGCCGCGATCCCCGCGAACCGTGGGACCGGCTGTGGTCCGAGCTCCGCTGGATCGGCTTCGCGTGCCCGTACACGGCCGAGGCCATCACCGCCAAGAGCGAAGAGGGTTGCTCGTTGACCTGAGGGGGCCGGGGCCGCGGCCCCCACGGTGAAGTGAGGGGGCCGCGGCCTCCCTCACTTCAGCGTGGGGAACCGGCGCAGGGTGGGGCTGAGGGTGGTGCCCACGGCGACGACGGCCAGACAGACACCCGAGATCAGCAGGCTGCCACGGCTGTCCCCGCCCGCCATCAGCAGCCCGCCCACCAGCGGGCCGATCGCACCGGCGCCGCCCGCGAAGAGCCCGACGATACCGCTCAGCCTGCCGCGCAGCTCGTCGGGCGCGACCGTGAGCTGGTAGGTCATGACCGTCGTGAACGCGGTGGGGATGAAGAACGCGATCCCGCCGAGCACGACGCCGGTCGGCACACCGACGGGCACCAGCGCCAGGACCAGCGTCAACGCCGCCCCGACCCAGGGGAACCCGATGATGACCGCAGGCGCGGGCAGCACGGCGTGCAGCCGGCCCGCGACCGCGGCGCCCAACAGGCCGCCGAGGCCGAAGCCGGTCATCATCACGCCCAGCTCGCCGGGGGCCATGTCGTCCTCGCCGGACGCCGCCAGCACGATGATGATCAGGGCCGAGATGAACAACTCGCAGCCCATCAGCCAGAAGAGCGTCGGCCTGATCACCGGGTGTCCCCACACCCACCGGAACCCGTCGGCGAGCATGCCCGCCTTGTCCGGCTCCTCCACGGGACCGCGCCGGGGAAGGCGGAGGAGGAACAGCACGGCGCAGGACGCCACGAGCAGGACGACGGCGACCGCGAACGGGGACATCGGGTCGACGGCGAACAGGAAGCCCGCGCCCGCCGGGCCCAGCAGCGTGGCGATGTAGCGGCGCACGGTGTTGCGCGCCACCGCCTCCGACAGCTGCGACTCGGGCACGACCTGCGGCAGGGCGGCGTGTTCGGCCGGGTCGAAGGCCGCGCCCAGCAGACCCTCCGCCACCGCGACCACGAGCACGTGCGGCAGGGAGAAGTGGCCGAAGAACAGGGCGACCGCCAGACTCGCCATCGCCACCGCGCGGACGCACTGGCACACCAGCATGACCCGCTTGCGGTCGAAGCGGTCCACCAGCACTCCCGCCGGGACGTTGGCCGCCATGTGCGCCGCCGCGATGACGGCGGCGACGGCCCCCATCTGGAGCGCGGAGCCGGTCGCCGCCATCACCATCAGCGGGAACGCGATCAGGCACAGCTGGCTGACCAGTTCGGACACCAGCTGACTGCCCCACAGGACGTGATAGTTCCGGTTGCGCGACAGCGGTGGCGCGTCGCCTGGACCCGCCTCGACGGTCATCCCGCCGTCGCTCCGGTACGCCTGAGCAGCCGCCCGGCGAGCTGGAGCAGCTCGACCCGCCCCGTGTCCGGCTCGCGGACGAATCGGCCCGTGCCCGGAATCCCGCCGCCCTCGGTGGTGAAGCGCAGGTCCGCGTAGCAAATCAGTGCGGAGCGCGGCCCGGAGGCGACGGACAGGGTGAGCCCTTCGGGGCGGGACTCGACCACGCAGTCCCAGTCGCCGTTGACGTAGTGCCCCGCGCACTCGGCCGGCCCGGCGACCGGCGCCCCCGGATCGGACAGCGCCCGCGTCGAGTGGTGGGCCACCTCGAGCCCCGCCTCACCGAGGTCGGCGAGGAGGTCCTCCCACAGCCCGGGCCCGGTGCTCGCGTTCGTCACGAGCGCCACCGCCGTCCCGGAGGCCGGGTGGAAGCGCAGGTAGGACCATGTGCCGTCACCGCTGCCGTCGTGCCCGTACCACTCGCCCCCCGCGCCGCGGAACACGGACCAGCCGAGCCCCCAGCCGTCGGCGAGGCCGAACGGTCCGACGGCGATGTCACCGGTCTGGTCGTGGAGCATCGCGCCGGCCGCCGCGGGGTCGATGACCCCGGACGCGGTCCGGTCGTGCACGCCGGCCAGCCGCACCAGGTCCGCCGCACCGGCCGCCAGTGCCACGGCGGGCTCGTCGACCGGGGAGAAGGACTGCTCGGGCACGGGGAGTACATGCTCCAGCACCACGTGGCCCTGTGCGACCGGACGCCCTCCCGGCTGCGCGTGGTAGGCGGCCGTGATCCCCAGCGGGCGCAGCAGCATCGACTCCACGGCGGTCCGCCAGTCCATGCCGGTCAGCACTTCGACCAGTCGGCCCGCCAGCACGTAACCGACGTCGGAGTACGAGAACGCGGTGCCCGGACGGTGCGTCACGGCGGTCTCGTCGCCGTGCCGCTCGACCCACTCGCGCCGGTCCGCGCTCGGCATCCGCTCGTCGATCGCGGCGACCAGCCCCCCGGTGTGGCTGAGTGCCTGGCGCGCGGTCACCCGGCCGACCGGGCCCGTGGCGGAGAGCTCGGGCAGGTACGCGCCGATCGGGGCGTCGAGGTCGATGCGCCCGTCGGCCGCCAGCAGCTGCACGAGCAGCGCGGTCACCGGCTTGGTCAGGGAGGCGATGGGGAACGCGGTGTCCGCGGTGACCGGCAGGCCGGTGCCCGCCACCCGCTCCCCCGTCTCGACGACCGTCAGCCGGCCCTGGTGGCGTACGGCGAGTTGCGCGCCCGGCACCCGGTGCGCCCGCGCCAGCTCGGCGAGCCGGGCGGCCGGGAATGCGCGGCCGGCGGCCGGGCCCGCCGCGTGGTCCGGTGCGTCGATCCGCGCCATGTGCTCGGGTACGTCCGCCGGCCCGGCACCTGCCTGCCCGGGCACGCGGTGGCCGGGCACAGCCGGCTCGGTCACCGCCGGCTGCCCGGGCCCGGTGGCGCCCGTGGGCTCCGCCGCCCGCACGGCCACCGTCGCCAGACGCTCGACGGTCGGGTGCGAGAACAGGTCCTTCGGCACGATGTGCCATCCGGCCCGCCGGGCTCGGTAGACCACCTGGACGCTCAGCACCGAGTGCCCGCCCAGTTCGAAGAAGTCGTCGCTCACGCCGATCTCGTCGACCGGGCGGCCGAGTACGTCCGCCCAGATCGCGGCCAGCGCGGCCTCCGTGTCGTCGCGCGGCGCGATCCGCGGCGTGTGGGCGTCGGCCGCCGCGCCCGGGGCCGGCAGCACCCGCCGGTCGACCTTCCCGCTGGGTGTCAGCGGGAACACGTCCATCACCACGAAGAACGCGGGCACCATGTACCCCGGCAGGTACTGCCGGAGGTACGCCTTCAGTTCCGCGGTCGTGGGCGGCGCGTCCCCGGCCGGCACGAAGTACGCCGTCAGCTGCTTGTCGCCCGGCCGGTCCTCGCGCGCCACCACGACGGCCGAGCCCACCTCCGGGTGCGCGTCCAGTACCGTCTCGATTTCGCCGGGCTCGATCCGGAACCCCCTGATCTTGACCTGGTCGTCGGCCCGGCCGACGAATTCCAGGACCCCGCCGGCCCGCCACCGGACCGTGTCACCGGTGCGGTACATCCGCTCGGCGGGCGGCCCGAACGGGTCGGCCACGAACCGGCCCGCGGTCAGGGCTGCGCGGTTCGCGTAGCCCCGCGCCACGCCCGCACCGGCGATGTACAGCTCACCCGGCACGCCGGGCGGAACCGGCTGGAGAGCGGCGTCGAGCACGTACAGCCGGGTGTTGGCGATCGGCCTGCCGATCGGCGGCGCACCGGTCGCGCCGCGCGTCAGCTCCGCCGCGGTCGACCAGATCGTGGTCTCGGTCGGGCCGTACACGTTCGTCACCGACGGCGACCCGGCGGTCAGAGCCTCCGCCAGTTCCGCGGGCAGCGCCTCGCCGCCGACCAGCACCCGGACCCGGGCGAGCACGTCCGGAGCGCCCTCGACCACGCCGCGCCACAGGCTCGGCGTCGCCTGCACCACCGTGACGCCCTCGTCGTGGACCACCCGGCGCAGCTCCCGCGGGTCGTGCACCAGCTCCTTGTCCGCCAGCACCACGGTCGCACCGCTGATCAGCGGCACGAAGAGCTCCAGGTGCGCGATGTCGAACCCGACCGTCGTCACGGCCAGCAGCCGGTCGTCGGGGGTCATCGCGGTCCGGTCCCGCATGTCGAGCACGAAGTTGCGGAGATTGCCCCGGGTGACCACCACGCCCTTGGGCTTGCCGGTGGATCCGGACGTGTAGAGCACGTAGGCGGCGTTGTCCGGGCTCGGCGCCTCGGACGGGGCCGGCTTGGTCGCGGGGTGGCCCGCCAGCGCGGCGGCCACGCCGGGGTCGGTGAGCGAGAGGGACGGGGTGCCCTCCGGCAGGTCGAGTGCGGCGGCGTCGCCGACCAGCGCCAGGACCGGCGCGGCGTCACGCACCATGAACGCGAGGCGTTCACGCGGGTGGTCCAGGTCCAGCGGCAGGTAGGTCGCGCCCGCCTTCAGCACCGCCAGCATGGCCACCAGCAGCTCGGGCGTCCGCGGACAGGCCAGGGCGACGATCTGCTCGGGGCCGAGCCCCAGCGCCACCAGGTGGCGGGCGAGCCGGTTCGCGCGGGCGTCCAGCTCGGCGTAGCTCAGCCCGGCGTCCCCGCACACCAGCGCGGTGCCCTCGGGTGTGGCCGCGGCCTGGCGCTCGAACAACTCGACGGTGGTCGCCTCCCCGGTGTCGCGGGAGGTGTCGTTCCACTCGTGCAGCAGGACGGACCGCTCGTCGGCGGGCAGCACGGGCAGCCGGGCGATCGGGGCCTCGACGTGGTCGGCGAAGGAGTCCAGCACGGTCGCCAGGCGTTCGGCGATCCGCTCCACGGTGTCCGGGTCGAAGAGGCGCGGGTCGTAACCGACGCGCAGGTGCAGCTCGTCGGTGGTGTAGGCGGTGAGCGTGAGCGCGTAGTTGGTCTCCTCCGCGCCGGTGCTCTCGCGCACCACGAGCCCGTGCCGGGAGGCCGCGTCCCTGTCGTACGGGAAACTCTCGAAGATGACGATACTGTCGAACAGGCCCGAGTCCCGCGGCACTTCGCTCCAGCTGCGCACCTGCGCCAGCGACACGTGCTCGAACTGCCGGGTCTCGACCTGCTCGTCCTGCATGCGCCGCAGCCACGGCACGAGGTCGAGACCGCCGTCCACGGTCGCCCGCACGGGCAGCGTGTTGATGAACAGACCGACGATCTCGTCCGCGCCCGTCAGTTCCGCGGGCCGGCCGGACACCGTCGCGCCGAAGCACACGTCGCGCTCACCGCTGTGCCGTGCGAGCAGCAGCGCCCATGCGCCCTGCACGACGGTGTTCACCGTCAGCCGGGCGCGCTTGGCGAACGCGTAGAGCCGGCGGGAGCGCTCGGCGGGAAGCCTCAGGTTCACCTCGCGTGAGGACCGCGAGCCGTGCGCGGCCAGCGGCGCCCGGTCGAACGGCAGCGGCGTGGCCGCCGTGAAGCCCTCCATCGTGCGACGCCAGTGCGCCTCGGCGGCGGCGTCGTCCTGCTCGGCCAGCCACTGCACGTAATCCCGGTACGGGCGGCGCGGCTTCGGCGCCGGGGTCGGCGCGCCGCTGAGCGCGGCGTGCTCCTCGAACACCTGGGCCAGCACGTCGGCGAAGCTCCACCCGTCCAGCAGCAGGTGGTGGGAGGACCAGAACACCTGGACGCTCGCCCCCGGCAGCCGGGCGATGGTGAGCCGCATGAGCGGCGCCTCGGCAAGGTCGAGTTCCAGCGCGGGCAGGCTCTCCCACAGCGAGCGTGAGCGCGCCTGCCGCGCCTCCTCGGACAGGTCGCTCCAGTCCGCGTGCGTCACGGGCATCCGTACGTCACGCTGGACGATCTGCAGCGGAACGTCCGCGTCGGACCCGACCACGGCGGTGCGCAGGATCGGGGTGCGGTCCACCACGCGCTGGAACGCGTCGGCCAGCCGGTGCGGGTCGTCCACCCCGTCCAGCACCGCGGCGAAGTGCGTGAGGTACACGTCGCCGCCGTCGCCGTCTCCGTCGAGCGAGTGGAACAGCATGCCGCTCTGCATCGGGGTCAGCGGGTAGACGTCCTCCACCGAGCGGCCGTCGCCGGTGATCCGATCCACCGCCGCCTGGTCCAGGCCCGCCAGCGGGAAGTCCGAGGGGGTGCAGCCGCCGGCGCCGGGCAGGGCGCAGTGCTCGACGATCTGCTCCAGCGCCGCGAGGAACGCCTCGGCCAGCCGGACGACCGTCTCCTCGCGGTGGACGTTCCCGGAGTATTCCCAGCCGAACTCCAGCTGCCCGTCGCGGACCATGCCGGTGACCTCGATCAGGCACTGCCGCGCCTGCTCGGGGCTCCGGTCGGGCACCGGGTTCTCGCACCAGCTCCGGAAGAACCCGGCGTCGCCGGCGTCGGCGTCGAAGCGGCCGTGGTAGTTGAACCCGACCTGGCACTGGCGGCCCCGGCCCAGTGCTCCCGCCTCGCCGAGGTAGCGCAGGGCGCCGTAGCCCAGACCGCGGGACGGAACGGCGCGCAGCTGCTCCTTGACCGCCTTGAGGGTGGCGCCCCAGTCCTCGCCTTCGGGCAGCTCCAGCGCCACGGGGAACACGGTGGTGAACCAGCCGACGGTACGTGAGAGGTCGACGTCGCCGAACAGGTCCTCGCGCCCGTGGCCCTCCAGCTCGACGGGCACGGTGCCGCCGGCCCAGTCACGCAGCACCCGGGCGAGGGCGCTGAGCAGCACGTCGTTCACCTGCGTCCGGTAGGCCTCCGGCACCTTGCGCAGCAGAGCGTCGGTGCGGTCGGCGCTCAGCCGCCGGGTCAGGGTGCGTGCGGAGCCGGCGGTGTTGCGCCCCTGCAGGTCCACCGGCAGTACGGCCGCCTCCACGGTGGCCTTCTCGACCCGGGTCCAGTACTCCAGCTCCGCGTCGAACCCGCCTTCGGCCACCAGGCCGGTGAGGCGGTGCGCCCAGTCCCGGAACGACGTGGACTTCGCGCCGAGTTCCACCTTCTGCCCGCGCGCCGCCTGCCGGTGGCCGGCGGCCAGGTCGGCGAGGATGACCCGCCAGGAGACCGCGTCCACGACGTAGTGGTGCGCGGCCAGGAACAGCCGGGGAGCCCGGTCGCCGCCGAGGGTGAACAGCACTCCCCTGAGCAGCGGCCCGGTGCGGACGTCGAACCCGGTCTGGGCCGCGGTGATCGCCGCGCGCATCCCCTCGTCCTGGGCGTCGTCGTCGAGCGCGGACAGGTCGACGGTGTCGAAGACGGTGGCGTCCGCCGTGGTGTCCGCCGTGGTGTCCTCGGCGGCCGCGTTGTGCTGCCGCCACGTCCCGCCGACCCGCTCGGCCCGGATGCGCAGGACGTCGTGGTGGTCGAGCACGGCGGCGAACGCCGCACGCAGCGCGTCGGCGTCGGCCTCGGCGTCCAGTGCGAGGAACAGGGACTGGTTGAAGTGGCCCGGCGCGTCGGGGAACTCCTCGAAGTACCAGTGCTGTACGGGTGTCAGCGGCACCGGGCCGATCACGGGGCCCTGCTCGGCATCGGGCGCGGTCACCACGGAGACCTCGCCCGCCAGCTCGGCGATGGTCTGCCGCAGGAATATCTGCTTGCTGGTCAGCCGGAGGTTCGCCCGGCGGGCGAGCGACACCACCTGGAGGCTGAGGATCGAGTCGCCGCCGAGGTTGAAGAAGTTGTCGTCGACGCCGATCCGGTCGGGCTCCACGCCCAGCACCTTCGCCCAGACGTCGACGAGCACGGCCTCCACCGGGGTGCGCGGCGCGACGCGGCGGGACGGATCTGCCTCGGGCTCCGCCACCACGGGCAGGGCACGCCGGTCCAGTGTCCCGTTCGGGGTCATCGGCAGCGCGTCCAGAACCATGATCGCCGAAGGCACCGCCTGGCTCGGGAGGTGGCCGGCCAGGAACGCCCGCAGTTCGGCGAGGTCGGGTGCCCGCGTGCCCGCGGGCACCACGTAGGCGAACAACCGGGTGTGTCCGGAATCGCCCCGCCGCGCGACCGCCGCCGCGGTGGCCACCTCGGGGTGGCGGGCCAGTGCGGTCTCCACCTCGCCGAGTTCCACCCGGAAGCCGCGGATCTTGACCTGGTCGTCCGCCCGGCCGAGGTACTCCAGGTTGCCGTCGCCGCGCCAGCGGACCACGTCCCCGGTGCGGTAGAACCTGCCGGTGCCCGGCCCGAGGACGTCATGGGGGAACCGTTCGGCGGTCAGCTCGGGCCTGCGCCAGTACCCCTGGGCCACGCCTCCGCCGCCGATGTAGAGCTCGCCGGGCAACCCGATCGGCACCGGGCGGCCCAGCTCGTCGACGACGAACACGCTGGTGTTCACCATCGGCTTGCCGATCGGAACGATCGGCGAGGGCTCGACCGGGTCGCCGCGCAGCGCGAACACGGTGGAGTCCACCGTCGTCTCGGTCGCGCCGTACGCGTTCACCACCAGTGTGTCGGGGCCGACGTGTTCGAGCAGGTCGGCGCTGTCGCCCGCCAGCCAGCCCTCGGCACCGAGGGAGAGCAGCCGTACGGACTCCAGGCCGCCGCCGCCGCGCCAGGCCAGCTCGGTGCTGATCGCCCTGGCCAGCGACGGTGTGGTGGCCAGGATCTCCGGCCGGACCTCGGAGATCAGGTCCGCCAGCGCGGGCGGGTCGGTCACCACCTCCGCCGGGCACACCACCATCTCGCCGCCGAACAGCGCGGAGAACAGGAAGTCGCCGAGGAACAGGTCGACGCCGAAGCTGGCCACGCACAGAGCCCGGCCGCGGATCTGGTCCAGGCCGTAGCGGGCGTTCCAGGATCGCAGGATGTGGTGCACGTTGCGGTGGCTGATCTGCACGCCCTTGGGCCTGCCGGTCGTACCGGACGTGTAGATCACATAGACGAGGTCGTCCACGGTGACCCCGGACTCCGGCGGTCCGTCCGGCAGGGCCTCGATCACCGCTCGGTCGCGGTCGAGGCACACCACGGCTCCGTCGTGCCCGGCGACCCGGTCGAGCACGGCGGTCTCGGTGACCACCACCGGTGCCGCGGCGTCGGCCAGCATCATGCTCAGCCGCTGCGCCGGGTAGTCCGGGTCGAGCGGCACGAACGCGGCACCCGACTTCATCACACCGAGCAGCGCGACCATCGCGTCCACGCCGCGCTCGACGCACACGCCGACCAGGGTTCCCGGACCGGCGCCCAGGCCCCTCAGGTGCCGCGCCAGCCGGTTGGCCCGGGCCGCCAGCGCGGCGAAGGTCAGTTCCTCGCCGGCGCAGCTCACCGCCACCGCGCCGGGGGTGAGCGCGGCCTGCTCGTCGTACAGCTCGTGCACGCACCGGCTCGGGCCGAACTCCACCGCGGGGCCGTGCGACTGGGTCATCAGCTGGTGCAGCTCGCGCTCGGTGAGCATGGGCAGCGCCCGCATCGGTTCGTCCGGCCGCGCGGCGACGCCGTCGAGCAGGGTCAGCAGGTGGCCGGTCATCCGCTCGATCGTCGCGGGGTCGAACAGATCGGTGCTGTACTCGACGTGGCCGGTCAGTGCGCCGTCGTGCTCGAAGAAGTCGAAGGACACGTCCAGCTTGGCCACGTGCATCGGTGGGGCGATCTCCGTGACCCGCAGGCCCGGCAGTTCGGCCTTGCCCTCCTGCGCGCCCTGGAGGTTGACCATGACCTGCACCAGGGGCGGCCGGCTCGGGTCGCGCTCCGGCCGCAGGATGTCGACCAGTCGCTGGAACGGGACTTCATCGTTGGCGAACGCGTCGAGCACGGTGGAGCGGACGTCGCCGAGGAAGTCGGTGAAGGACCGTGATTCGTCCACGTGGGACCGCAGCACGACCGTGTTGCCGAAGTAGCCGATGAGGTGTTCCAGCTCGACTCGACCGCGACCCGCGGCCAC
Organism: Streptomyces sp. NPDC054849; assembly: GCF_053610945.1. Classification (NCBI taxonomy): domain Bacteria; kingdom Bacillati; phylum Actinomycetota; class Actinomycetes; order Kitasatosporales; family Streptomycetaceae; genus Streptomyces; species Streptomyces sp. NPDC054849. The sequence goes on along the minus strand of NZ_JBSGZI010000004.1, from coordinate 24,205 downwards.
CGAGCCCACCGCGATGTCGCCCTGCCCCGAGTAGCGGGAGAACAGCAGCTGGCTCGCGGCCACCAGCGTCATGAACAGCGTGGCGCCGCTGCGCGCGCCCAGTTCCGTCAGCCGCCGTGCCAGCGGCTCGGGCACGGTGATCTCGTGCACCGCGCCTGTGGAGCCGCGCACCGGGGGCCGCGGGCGGTCCGTCGGCAGCTCCACCGGGACCAGGCCGGCCAGCTGCCGCCGCCAGTAGTCGACCTGCCCCTCCACATGGGGCCCGGCCAGCCGTTCCTGCTGCCAGACGGCGAAGTCGGCGTACTGCACCGGCAGCTCCGGCAGCCCGACCGGCTCACCGCGCACGTACGCCGCGTACCCGGCGTTGAGCTCGTCGACCAGGATGCCGATGGACCAGCCGTCGCCGACGATGTGGTGCAGGCCCAGCACCAGTACGTGCTCGTCCGCGGCGAGCCGCACCAGCGACACCCGTAACAGCGGACCACGGCGCAGGTCGAAGGGGGTGGACCCCTCGCGCTCCAGGCAGCGTTCGAGTTCGGCGGCGCGCCGGGGCTCGGGCAGACCGGACAGGTCGACGAGCTCGACCGGCACGGGACCGGGCTCGTGCACCACCTGGATGCCGCGGCCCTCGACCTCGCCGATGGTGGTGCGCAGCGCCTCGTGCCGCGCGACCACGCCATCGAGGGCCGCTCGCAGCGCCTCGACGTGCAGTTCGCCGGCCAGCCGCAGCACCCGGGGCGCGTTGTACTCGACGCTGCCGGGATCCAGTTCGGTCAGGAACCACAGCCCCTGCTGGCCCGCCGACAACGGCAGCGCGCCGTCCCGGGGCGCCGGGGTGATCGAGCGGTCCTCGGCGGGCTCTGCCGCACCGGCGAGCTGTCGCATGACGAGCTCCCGCAGGTGGTCGGGAAGCGCCGACAACGGGTCCTTCGCGGCGGGTGGCAGTTCCATGCGTGTTCTCTCCCATTCGAAAAGCGCGGGTCCGACGCGTTCAGGACTGAGCGGCGGCCATCTCCAGCACCCCGGCCAGGATCCGGTCGCGGATGGTCGTGGCCAGGGCGGTGATGGTCGGCCCCTCGAAGAGGTCCCGCGGGGTGACCTCGACGCCGAAGGCGGTGCGCATCCTGGCGACGATGCGCAGGCTGTTGATGGAGTCGCCGCCGAGGGTGAAGAACTCGTCGGCGATGCCGACGCGCTCGATGCCCAGCACCTGCGACCAGATCCGGGCCAACGCCTCCTCGGTCGGATCCCTCGGGGCGACGTACTCGGCGCCCACGCCGTCCTGGCGGGTCGGGGCGGGCAGCGCCGCCCCGTCGAGCTTGCCGTTGTGGTTGAGCGGCATCCGCTCCAGCAGGACGATCGCGGACGGGATCATGTAGTCGGGCAGCGAGGCGCCGAGGTGGCGGCGCAGCTCCTCCGCGGTCGGCGCATGCACCCCGGGCCGGCCCACGAAGTAGGCGACGAGTCGCTTGTCGCCCTTGTCGTCCGGCCACACCGACACCGCGGCCTCGGCCACCCCGTCGTGCCGCAGCAACACGCTCTCGATCTCGCCGGGCTCCACCCGGAACCCGCGGATCTTGACCTGGTCGTCGGCGCGCCCGACGAAGTCCAGGGTGCCGTCCGCGCGCCAGCGCACCACGTCGCCGGTCCGGTACAGGCGCGACCCGGGCGGGCCGAACGGGTCGGCGACGAACCGCTCGGCGGTCCTGGCCCGGTTGTCGACGTAACCCCGCGCGATGCCCACACCACCGACGTACAGCTCTCCGGGCACCCCGACGGGCACCGGCGACAGGCGGTCATCGAGCAGGTAGGCCCGGGTGTTGGCGAGCGGCTTGCCCAGCGGCACGCTGCGGTAGCCCGCACCCTGCTCGACCTCGAACAGGCTCACGGTCACGCCCGCCTCGGTCGGCCCGTAGTTGTTGATCACGCGGTGGTTGCGTGCCCACGCCTCGGCCACCTCGGGCACGACCACGTCGCCGCCGACCCGGACGGTCTCCATCCCGGGCAGGGAATCCGCGTCGAGCGACGACAGAACGGTGATCGGGATGGACGCCGTCGTGACCTCGCCCGCGAGCATGTGCTCGACCAGGTAGGCGCCGTTGCGCGCCACATCCGGGCCCGGCACCACCATCGTGCCGCCGGCGGCCCAGGTGGTGAACAGGTCCTGCACGCCCGTGTCGAAGCTCATGGAGCACAACTGGAACACCCGGCTGCTCGGCGTGAGCCCGTAGGGGCCGACCACCGCGGTCACGGTGTTGTAGAGCGAGCGGTGCTCGACCATCACGCCCTTGGGCCGGCCGGTCGAGCCCGAGGTGTAGACGACGTAGGCGAGGTCGCGGGCGCTGCCCTGCGCCTGCGGGTCGGTGTCCGGGTACTTGGCGATGATCGGCCGGTTCCGGTCCAGGAACACCAGGTCCGCGTCGGTCCGGGGGAACCGGCCCATGCCGCCCTCATGGGCGAGCACCACGGGCGGGCGGGTTTCGGCCAAGGTGACGCCCAGCCGGTCCGCCGGGTAGTCCGGATCCAGCGGTACGTACGCGCCACCCGCCTTGAGGATGCCGAGGATGGCGACGAACAGGTCCAGGCTCCGCTCGAGCGCGATGCCCACCAGTACGTCGCTGCCGACGCCCCGCTCGATCAGGTAGTGGGCCAGCTGGTTGGCTTTCGCGTCAAGCTCGGCGTAGGTCAGCCGTTGGTCGTCGAGCTCCACCGCGACCGCGTCCGGACGCAGCCGCGCCTGCGCGACGACCAGCTCGTGCACCCGGTGCTCGACGGAGTGGTCGGCGGCCGCGCCGGCCCTCTCGCCCACGACCGCCCGGTACTCGGCGGGAGAGAGGACCGGCAGCTCGCCGACGGTCCGCCCGGGGTCGTCGGCGAACGCCTCCAGGAGCGTCCTCAGGTAGTCCGCCATCCGGCTCACGCTGTCCGCGTCGAACAGCGCCGGGTCGTAGTGCAGCCGCATGGTGAGCCGGTCACGGGGGAGCACCACGACGCCGAGCGCGGCGCCCGAGCCGACCTCCGTGTCGAAGTGGCTGACTTCCAGACCATGTGCGGTGAACGCCCGCTCGTCGAACGGGAAGTTCTCGAACACCATGATGCTGTCGAACAGGTTGTCCCCGGCGGACAGACCGCTCCACGACTGCGCCTGCGTCAGCGAAACGGCCTCGAATTCCCGGGCTCGGGCCTGCTCCGCCTGAAGCCCGGCCAGCCAGGACACCAGGTCCTGCCCGCCGTCCATGCGCACCCGGACCGGCAGCGTGTTGACCAGCATGCCGATGATCGAGTCGACGCCCGCGAGGTCCGGTGACCGGCCGGACACCGTGCCGCCGAAGCAGACGTCCCGGCCCCCGCCGTAGCGCGACAGCAACAGCGCCCACGCGCCCTGTAAGAGCGTGCTCGTGGTCAGCTTCGTCCGCCTGGCCACCTCCGTGAGCTGTGCGGACAGCTCTGGGGCGATGTCCACCTCCACCATCGCGGTCGCGCGCGGCCGGTGGTTCGGCGCGGCCGGGCGGTCGTAGGGCAGCCGGGTCGGCGTGGTGAAGTCGCCGAGCACACCGCGCCAGTGCGCCTCGGCCTCGGCCCCGTCCTGCTCGCCCAGCCACCGCAGGTGGTCCCGGAACGGCACGCGGGGCCGCGGCTCCGGCCCCTCGCCGTCGCGCAGCCGCGCATACTCGGCGACCACCTCGGCGAGCAGTTCGGTGCCGCTCCACCCGTCCATCACGATGTGGTGCATCGACCACAGCACGCGCACGCTGGTGTCGGTCAGCCGGATGACCGCGACCCTGGCCAGCGGCGCGGCCGCGAGGTCCACCCCGGCCGCCCGGTCCGCGGCGCGCAGGGCGTTCCACCGCTCCCGCCGGCCGGGTTCCGGCAGCTCCCGCCAGTCGTGCTGGGTGACGGGCAGCGTGGCCGCGGCGCGCACCACCTGCACCGGGTCGCTGACGTCCGCCCAGATCACGTCGGTGCGCAGGATGGGCAGCCGGTCCGCGGCCCGCTGCCAGGCCCGGCCGAGCAGCTCCGGGTCGTCGACGTGATCGAGCACCAGGTCGAACTGGATCAGGTGCAGGCCGGTGTCCCCGGTCATCAGCGCGTCGAAGAGCATCCCGCTCTGCATCGGCGTCAGCGGGTAGACGTCCTCGACGGCCCCGCCGGCGGCGAGGTGCTCGGTCTCGGCGTCGGTGAGGTGGACGAGGGGGCGGTCCGCCCGGGCGGCACCGGGTGCGCCGTCCGCGCGGGTCGCGACCTGGGCCAGCTCCGCGATGGTCGGGGTGATGAAGAGGTCCTTGCCGGTCAGCCGGACGCCCCGGGACCGTGCCCAGGACACGACTTTGACGGCCAGGATGGAGTCACCGCCGACGTCGAAGAAGTTGTCGGTCACGCCCACCCGCTCGACGCCGAACACCTCGGCCCAGACGGCGGCCAGGAGCCGCTCGGTGGCCGTCCGCGGCTCGACGTGTTCCCCCGTGGACAGCTGGTCGACCTGCGGCGCGGGCAGCGCGCGACGGTCGACCTTGCCGGTGTTCGACAGGGGCAGCGCGTCCATCGGGACGAACCAGGACGGCACCTGATAGCTCGGCAGCCGTGCGGCCAGGGCGTCGCGCCACGCCGCCACGTCGGCCTCCCGGCCGTGTTGCGACACCACGTAGGCGACCAGGTGCCGGGCGCCACGCGTCTCGTGGACGACGACCGCGGCGTCGGTGACGCCGTCGAGCGCGGTGAGCGCGGCCTCGATCTCGCCGATCTCGATCCGGAAACCGCGGATCTTGACCTGGTTGTCGGCCCGGCGCAGGTAGTCCATCGTCCCGTCGGCGCGCCACCGGACGACGTCGCCGGTACGGTACAGCCGCTCGCCCGTCCCGAAGGGGTCGGCCACGAACCGCTCGGCGGTCAGCGACGCCCGGCCGAAGTAGCCGCGCGCCAGGCCGTCGCCCGCGATGTACAGCTCGCCCGGCGCGCCGACCGGAACCGGGCGCAGCCACGCGTCGAGCACGTACAGCCGGGTGTTGTCCACCGGCCGGCCGATCGGCACCACGCGCGAGCGCACCTGCTCCAGGGACAGCTCCTGGAACAGCGCATAGGTGGTGGCCTCGGTCGGTCCGTAGGCGTTGACGACCAGCGTGCCGGGACACTGCGCCATCACCCGCTCCAGCGCCTCCGGAGAGGGCGCCTCGCCGCCGGTGATCACCGTGGCCGCGCCGGTGAAGCAGTCGGGCGCCTCCTCGGCGAACAGGCGCAGCAGCGCGGAGGTGAGGAACACCGCCGTCACCCCGTGCTCGGCGATCAGCTCGCGCACGAGAGCGGGCGTCGGCTCCTGCACGGCGATGACCATCTCGCCGCCGGTCAGCAGCGGCACCCACACCTCGTACGTCGCGGCGTCGAAGGCGTGCGGCGAGTGGAACAGGATGCGCCGGTGCGCCAGGTCGCGCCATCGGTGGTCCCAGGCCAGGGCGACCACGTCGGAGTGGGTGACCGCGACGCCCTTCGGGGTTCCGGTGGAGCCCGAGGTGAACATGATGTAGGCGAGCTGCCGGGCGTCCGGAATCCGCTCGGGGTCGTGGGAGGGCCGACCGGCGGTCGTGGCCGCGTCGTCCACCCTGAGCACCGGGACGGCTGCCGTGGCGGCCTTGGCCGCCATCACCCGGTCGGTCAGCAGCACCTCGGCGCCGACGTCGGCCAGCACGAAACGGACGCGGTCCTCGGGGTAGGCGGCGTGCAGCGGTACGTAGACGCCGCCGGCCTTCACCACCGCCAGCATGGACACGACGGCGTGCACCGAGCGGTCCAGGAGCAGTGCGACCCGGGTCTCGGTGGTGACGCCCTCGGCGAGCAGGCGGTGGGCGAGCCGGTTGGCCCGCTCGTTCAGTTCGGCGTAGGTGAGCCGCTCGCCGCCGAACAGCACGGCCGGCTTGTCCGGGAAGAGCCGCACCTGTTCGGCGAAGACGTCCGGCAGGCTGCGGTGCGCGGGGAACGCGCGCGCGGTGTCGTTCCAGTCGAGGAGCATGCGGCGCAGCCCGTCATCGGGCACGAGCCGCAGCTCGGACAACGGCCGCCCCGGGTGGGCGACCACGCCCTCCAGCAGGGTGTGGAACGTCTCGGCCAGCCGCTCGACGGTCGCCGCGCCGAGCACGTCGCGGTGGTGGTCGACGCACACCTCCAGGCCGCCGTCCAGTTCGGCGAACCGCAGCACGGCGTCGGCGACGGCGAACTCACCGGGCAGCGCGGCATCCACCGCGCCGGAGGCCTCGCCCAGGAGGCGGTCGAACGGGAGTCCGCTGTCGACGGTCGCGTGCAGGACGACCGGCGCGCCCTCGCCCTTCGTGGACCGGCTGCGTACGATCGCGGTCACCTCGTCCTGGCCGGCGTACACCGCGGTCAGCACTTGGCCCGCGGCGGCCAACGCGCCGAACAGCGTGCCGCCGGACGAGTCCGCGAGCCGCCGCAGGCGCGATGTGAGCGCGCTGTCGAGCGTGAACCGGTGCGTCGCCGTGGTCCCGGCGGACGCCTCCGGTCGTGGACGGTCTACGGGAAAGCGGGTCAGCGCCTGATCGACGGCCGGGTCCGACGCCGGTCCTGCTCCCGGGAACCCCTCGTGGGTCACGTGCGGCCTACCTCTCCGGTCTGGGCAGCGCTCCACAGCGGAAGCCGTGCTTGACGCCCCAGTCTCCCCAGAGGGGCCGCGACCCAGCTACGCACTTGACCGACGAACGAAACAGGGCGGTCAGCCGGCGTTTCGACGCGGGGAACCGCTGTTCGCAGCGGGTGTGGCGCCGATGACCCCGAGCTCGGTCCGGCCGGGTCGCAACCCGGTCCGCACGCCGATGGCGCCGCCGGAAACCGGCAGCGCCATCGCGTGCTCCGTGGCGTCAGCCGCCCGCCGGGCGGCTCACTCGCGCCCGCCGATCGCGTCGACCGGAGCGGGCCGCAGGGCGGACCGGGTGGCCATCGTGATCGCACCCCAGGAGAGCGCGACGGTGACCGCCACGATCCCGATGAGGCCGAGGGGGGAGATGCTGGGTACGGGCGACTTCGTCCATCCGAGGCTCATGCCGATCAGCGGCGGGATCGTCGCCAGCAGACCGAACAGCAACGCTGCGAAGACCACGATCCTGGCCTCGCCGTTCATCATCGCGCGGACCTGGTCCCGGCTGGCGCCGATCAGTTGCAACATGGCGAACTCGCGACCTCGCGCCGCCGTCGACATCACCAGGGTGTTCACCACGGCGATGGCGATGTAGCCCAGCAGCACGGTCTGGAAGAGGAGGTTGAGGGCCCAGTCACCCGAGCCGCCGGATCCGGGCGTGGCCAGGAAGGCCTCGCGGTCGCCCACCCGGACCGTCGGGTAGCGCTTGACGGCGTCGCGCAGCGCGCCGGCGAGCGCCCCCGCGCTGGTCCCGTCCGCCGCGCTGATCAGCACCGCGCTGTCGACCCGCGCGGTGGTGTGCGCGACGACGAGGTCGTTGGACAGGGTGACGTCCCCGAAGCCCAGGCCGTTCTCGTAGATCGCCACCACCTGCGGCTTGATCACCGTGCCGTCGCCGAGCCGCAGGTCGATCGTCTCGCCTCGTTCCGCCCGGACGGTCTCCGCGACGACGCGGCTCAGCGCCACCGTCCCGTCCCGCAGTTCCGCGACGTCGCCCTCGATCACCTCGAGGTCCATGGTTTCGGAGAGCCGTTCGGGCGCGACGCCCTGGGCGGCGAAGACCTTCGTCGCGGTGCTGTCCTCGGACGGGAACGTCAGCAGCACCTGCATCCGAGCCACCGGCGTCACCACGGCTACGCCGGGGATGCCGCGCACGGCGTCCACGACCTCGGGGGACACCCCGGCGCCGGACGACGCGGTCAGCACGTGGTCGGCCCGCAGGCCGTTCTCCAGCTGGTCCTGCGACGCCGCGATCGCCGTGGAGGCGCCGAACACCTGAACGGCGGCCAGGGTCACGCCCATGGCCAGCGGTGTGGTGGCCGTACTGAGCCGCCGTGAGTTGGCCCGCGCGTTGGCCTGGGCGAGGAAGCCGTGGGCCTTGGACTGCCGGTTCAGGTACCAGCCGAACAGCACGATGGCGCCTCTGAGCAGCAGGGGTCCGAGACACCCGACCGCCACGACGAACAACAGGACGGCACTCGCCGCGGTGTCGGCGGCCGAGTCGCCCGGCACCACCAGCGGATTGCCCAGGGTCAGCAGCAGTCCGAGCGGGATGAGCAGGACTCCGATGGTCAACCGGACCCAGCCGACCTTCTTGGGTTCGACGGCGGCGTCCCCGAGCGCCTCGACCGGGCTGGTCTTGGCCACCCGGCGCGCGACCAGCCAGCCGCCGAGCCGGGCGCTGGTCATGCACAGCACCAGCGAGGCGAGGACGGGGATCCACCCCACGCTCATCTGGAAGTCCGCGGGCATCGCGCCCGCAAAAATGAACACGCCGCGCATCACGAACGCGAGGACCACACCGGGGATCATGCCGACCAGGGCGCCCACGAACGACACCAGGGTCATCTCGGCGCCGATCATCCAGTGGATCTGTTTGGGTGTCGCGCCGATGGCGCGCAGCAGGGCCAGTTCGCGCCGGCGCTGCTGCACCGACAGCGCGAGGGTGCTCGCCACCACGAACACCACGATCAGCACCATGGTGCCGCCGAACGACGCCGAGGACTCGACCACCAGGCTGCGGGCGTCGCCGACGTCCAGGAACTCCACGTCGCCGCGTTCCGCGCCGGTGTGGGCCACCACGTCCGGTACGGCGGCCGTGATCCTGTCGGCCAGCTGCTTCGGGGTGACTCCGGGGGCGGCGCGCACGCCGATCGCGTCCACCCGGTCCGGACGGCCGGACAGCTGGGTCGCCTGGGCGTCGGTGAAGAACACCGCGGACTGTCGGACCAACCCGCCCCCCGGCGGGGTGGCGATGCCCACCACGCGGTAGGACGACGCGATCGAGCCGGCCACGAGCCGCACCGTCGAGCCGAGTGACACGTCGGCGCGGGCGGCGAGGCCGGCGTCGAGCACGACGTCGCCGGACTGCGAGGGCTCGTGGCCCTCGCGCACCGGGAACGGCCCGAGCGCCGCGGCGGACCAGCCGTGCCCGAACACCGGGAAGCCGTCCGGCCCGCCCACCGCGTCACCGTCCGGATTCAGCACACTGACCTCGACGTTGACGTCGCCGACCGCACTCTGGACACCGGGCACCGCGGCGACGGCGGCGACCTTGTCGGCGGGCAGCGTGACGCGCTCGCTGTAGCGGACCTCGGCGCTCTCGTCCAGCCAGAACGACTGCTCCCCGCTGAGGACCACGGCCGCGCCCGAGTACCGCTCGGGGGTCACGCCGGTGCCGAGCCCGGACACCAGCAGGATCCCGCAGGCGGTGATCACCGCCGAGCCCGCGGCGATCGCGACGAAGGAGCCGACGAAACCGCCCTTGCGCCCCTTGATCGTGCTCCACGCCAGTGACAGGTCCTTGCGGTGCGGCACCACGAGGCGGATCAGCCGCCGGATGAGGCGGATCACCACTCGCCCAGGTGCGTCATGCGCGCCGCGACCTGCTCCGGGGTGGGTCGGGTCAGCTCGCCCGCGAGCCTGCCGTCGGCGAGGAACACGACCGAGTCGGCGTACGAGGCGGCGACCGGGTCATGGGTGACCATCAGCACCGTCTGGCCCATGTCGTCCACGACGTTGCGCAGGAGTTCCAGAACCTGCTTGCTGGACCGGGAGTCGAGCGCACCGGTCGGCTCGTCCGCGACCACCGCGTCCGGGTGGGTGATCAGCGCGCGGGCGATCGCGACCCGCTGCTGCTGACCGCCGGAGAGTTCGCTGGGCCGTCGCTTGAGGTGATCACCGAGGCCGACCGCGGTGAGCACCTGGCGCAGGAACGCGTGGTCGGTCTTCCGGTCCGCGAGCCGTAGCGGCAGCGTGACGTTCTCCTCGACGGTCAGCGAGCCCAGCAGGTTGTAGGCCTGGAAGATGAAGCCGATCCGCTCACGCCGCACCTCGGTGAGCTCGACCTGGCTGAGGCGGGATAACTCGACGTCGCCCAGCCAGACCGAACCCGAGGTCGGCTGGTCCAGGCCGGCGGCGCAGTTGAGGAAGGTGCTCTTGCCGGAACCGGACGGTCCCATTACGGCGGTGAAGGTGCCGCGGCACAGTTCGATGCTTACGGAATCCAGCGCCTGCACCGGGCTTCTCGTCGAACCGTACACTTTGGACACCGAATCTAAGCGGATCGACCAGTCGGCTGGTGTGGAGCGCAACGCAGAATGAGACATGCCGGGAAGCCTACCGAGGCCGCGCCGCGCCCCGCCACTCATTCCCCGATCATGGCATCGGTCAGAAACACACCGTGTCTTTATGGTGAATGCAAGGTCCGAGTCGCGGCGCCCCGAAGAAGTCTCTCGATATCAACACCGTGCCGGGATGGCGCAATTCATCTTCCTCCACACCAGTTCATGCGCGGTGGTGATTTCCCCGATGAGAAGCTCCCCACCATGGTCGGCGGGTCCGCCTGCGCCGGGGCCCCTTCGTGCGGGCCCCGGCCGGGGGCTGGTGAGCCACGCGAAACCGCCGAGCGGGCGGGCGGGCGGGTGGGCCGGCGGGCCGGCGGGCCGGCGGTCGGGATCAGCGGAACGCGTATCCCAACAGGTCGAGTTCGGGTGCGGTGGTGATGGGTTCAGGAACCAGGTTGTCCTTGTGGACGAACCGTCGCAGGTAACCGGCGCCTTCGGTGCCGCCGGACCCCTTCACCCCGGGCAGGTAGCGCCGGCCGAATCCGTAGTGCCTGCCGCGCCAGGTCAGCAGCGTGCGCTCGACCGCCGCGAGCGCCTTGGCCAACTCCGGGTCCTCCACCTCGAGCACCGCGTCGCGCAGCGGCCGCACCGACCGCAGAGGCGGCACGGTCAGCTCGTGCAGGTGCTCGAACTTCGAGTACGCCTCGACCTTGCGCGCGTCGTAGCCGTACATCACCAGTTCCATCATGTGGTAGTTCAGCGACTGGACGGCGCTGGCCTCACCGGTGGCGTCGCGGAACGTCAGGAACAGATCGGGGGTGAGCGTCTGCAACACGTGGAAGATGTGATTGGGCAGTTCCGCGTAATGGGCCAATTGCGCCATCAGCGCGTGCGCCTGGCCGTCGTCGCGCCCGATCGACGCCCTCGCCCTCACGGTGAAGTAGCGGATCAGGTAGAAGGCCAGCTCGCACGCCTGCACCGCGCGCAGGAAGAGGTGCTCGTGGTGGTCGTTGGAGGTGAGGATGCCGGAGCAGCGGGTCAGCACGAACGTCTGCCAGCGCGCCAGTCCGTCGTCGCGCGCCCGGTCGATGATCTCGGCCGCCGTCGTGTCGCCGCCGGTCTCCACCGGCAGCCGCCCGACCTGGTCGCGCAGCGCGTTCAGCCTCCGTAATCGCTCTTCGGTGTGGTCGGCCTCGGTCAGCCGGGGAGCCGCGCGCCGCTCGACCGCGTCCAGGTCGGCCAGCGTCGCCTCCAGGGCCAGCACGGCCCCGGCCACGGGCTCGGTCGGGTGCAGGTCGAGGAACCACGAGTAGACGTGCAGGTTGGCGTACCGGTAGTACTCGGGGATGGGTTCCCGGCTGAACGACCGGGTCAGCAGCCTCATCACCTCGCTCGCGGCACTGTGGTCGGCGTACGCCTCTTCGTAGAGCTTGCCCAGCAGGTCGCGCTCACTCGCGGTCAGTGCCTGCCGGCCCGCCTGTTCCTGAAGCTGTGCGATCTCGTCGCACCGTCCCGAAAATTGCAAGGACGCCTGTGCGGTTTCCATGTGTCCTCCAGCGCTGCGCTCAGGACCACGGGTCGTCACCGAGCCGTGGCACGACGTCTCATTTCTTGAAACCGATGACCAGCTGCTTGTCCTGAGTGGTCCGGTGCACCTCGCAGTCGACGAAGCCGGCGCTCTCCAGCAGGCCGATGTACTCCGCCGCCGTCCGGTGCCTGCCCTTCGCCTCGACGTGCATCGACAGGTTCATCACCGCGGTGGGCAGCGGCCCGCGGCGGTCGTCGTCGAACAGGCGGTCCATGACCAGGACTCGACCGCCGTCGTCGCATGCGCGGTATGCCTTGCGCAACAGCTCCAGGCCGGTCTCGTCGGTCCAGCCGGACAGGATGTAGCCGAACGCGACGCACTCGGTCGGCGGGAACTCGTCGCGGTGGAAGTCGCCCGCGGCGAAGTCCAACCTGCCCTGCAGGCCGTACCGCTCGACGGTGTCCGCCACGTACGGGCCGACCTCGGGCAGCTCGAACACCGTGGCGTGCAGGCCCGCAGTCGCCTCCAGCGCGGCCACGCTGAACGGCCCGCTCGCGCCGCCGACGTCCACCAGGTGCCGGACCCCGGTCAGCCCGGCCATGGGCACCAGCTCGCGGGAGACGTCGTAGGTGAGCTGCCACATGGCCGCCACGAACTCCTCGGTGAGCTTCGGAGTTCCGTACATGACGTCGAACGGGGCGGGGAGTGCGGCGTCCACGGCCGACTTCCCGGCCGTCAGGTAGCCGTCAAGCTGCGGCAGCCGGGCCAGCGTGCTGTTCATGACGTGGCTGAGGAAGCCGCCGACGGAGCGTGCGCTCCCGGGGTCGAGGAAGGGCGCCATCTCCGCAGTGATGCGGTACTCGCCGTGCTCGTTGCGGTCGATGACACCGAAGGAGTCGAGGAGGACCAGCAACCGGTCGAGCGTCTCCTCGTCGAGCCCGAGCCCGGCGGCGATCTTGTCGGTGGGCGCCTCCTGGTCGATGAGGAACCCGAAGACACCGTGTTTGTCCGCCAAGTGGACCGCGTTCGTCGCATACACGCCGTACACCGCTTTTTCCAACGCGTTGGGCAGCATCACTCAATCTCCACATCGTCTCCGCGGGCGGTCACACAGTCGTGGCTCGAGCCGATGTGCACCCGCATTCGAGTCGCAAGCAAGAGCGACGCGAGTTCGGTCGGGAACACTCGGCCACGACTGGCAAGTCCAGCCTTTCGATTTCCCGAGACGAGGCTATGTACGGGCCGCGAGCCCCCTCAAGGAAGTTGCCTTGTCGTTCAAGGACCGGCGCGGGGATTCACGCGCAACGGCGTCGAGGGGAATACCCCTGCACCAAAGTGCCCGCTCCGCGGAAGGAGTTTTACTTCTGAGGAAAACAGCGAGGGTGAACGGATCGCCTCGACCGGCTTCTTCTGGCAGGCTTCGGCTGCTCGTACGGGTCGAGCGGTGACGACTCGGCAGATCGGCGAAGTGCCGGGGCCGGACACCGGCGCACGGGCGCCCTGAGGCCGCTGGGCGGGAAGCCTGCGGAGCCGGCCGGCCCTTCGCCGCGGCCAAGGCCGCGTACGCGTCGGCCTGCCGTCGGCAACCCAAGCCGCTGCGCAGCGACTGCGGCAACGCGGTCATCCGCCGCGTCTACGCCGACTGGGCAGAGATACCAGACTTTTCCGAGCCGACTGACTACCTGTCAATGCCAGCGTGATGTGATCATTATTACGCCCTGGGATCCCCAACGTCGCTTATCGTTCTGCTGCGTAACGGTCAACTGGGACCGTTGGTTGGGGTCAGCTCGGACCGGCCTGGGGGACGTGACCGCGGTGTGATATATCGCACCCTGTCCCCATACACTCCGACCGTCGGGCGCGTGCCGTAGCTCGACGGATGGCGAGTGGTGTGCCGAGGTGCTGGCCCGCCGGCATTGACGGGGGCGAAAATTGAGGATTCACTTCACAGTTGACGATCTCGCGCACTTAAACATGATTTCCACCTTAGGTCCCGTCGTCGAAAGCGCCTTCGCGCTGGAGCAGTTCGGCAGGCAGGGCAGTGCCACCTTCCACGGCTGGCGCAAAGGCGTCCGGGAACAGCTCGGCACCCGGGTCGCCGAGGTCGAGCAGCTCGCCGACCGGTACAGCGCGGGCGAACTGCTGCCGTTACTCCGGCTGCACTCGGGTGGCAACTCCGACGTCGGGGGCGACGAGCGGACCCGTCAGCGGGTGCAGGCGACCTTGTTCGAGTTCTGCCAGGTGGCCGTGCTGCCGCACTGGCGGCAGATGCGCGGTCACATGGCCTCGGTGCGTGACGCCTGCGGCCGGATCGGCATCGCCAACGGGATGCACGCCCTGCTGGACAACCTCCACCCCAAGCTGAACTGGAAGCCTCCGGTCCTGGAGGTGGCGGGGGAACCCGACCGCGATGTGTACCTCAACGGGCGGGGGCTCGTGCTGTGCCCGTCCCTGTTCTTGGCCGGCAAGGCCTGCATGGTCCTGGATGACGTCCAGGAGATCGGGGTCCCCGTTCTGGTCTTCTCGGTGCCCGTGGACGCGGCGACCGAGACCGAGTTCTGGGGCCACCGCGGGGGTGGCGAGCAGGCACTGAGCGCCCTGGTCGGGCATACGCGCGCCGCCGCACTCCAAACGCTCTCGGAGAGCTGCACCACGGGTGAGCTCTCGCAGCGGCTGAACATCTCGCTGGCCGGTGCCAGCAAACACGCCACGGTGCTGCGCAAGGCGGGACTGGTCACCACGGCCCGCAAGCGCAACACGGCACTGCACTCACTGACGCCGCTCGGCGTGGCGCTGCTGCGGCAGCGGCGGACGACCAGCACCTCGTGAGCGCGTCGAACGTCTAGGGCGTGTCCACGACGTCCCGTCGTCCGCGTGAAGGGCGTCGCGGGCCCCTACGGGTCTTTGCGGACGCGGCCCCGGCGCCGCCGGCGCCCGAACTCGGACCGACCACAACCCACGAAGGGGAAGCCATGAGCACCAACCCGTTTGAGAACCCGGACGGTACCTACGTCGTCTTGACCAACGACGAGGGCCAGCACTCCCTTTGGCCGTCCTTCGCCGAGGTGCCCGCAGGCTGGACGGTCGTCCTGCCCGAGACCGACCGGCAGTCGGCGCTCGACTACGTCGAGGCGAACTGGACCGACATGCGGCCCAGGAGCCTCGCGGAGGCGATGGACGGGCGCTAGCCCGCCCCTTGGCCGAACTGCGGTCCGGCAAAGAGCCTTTGCATGCGATGAGTGCCTTCGAGCTGCGCGCACCGGGCCTGACCCGGGTTCCGTCCGCGCCAGTGCGAAGGCACTTTTCGCATGGGGACAACAGCTCGGCAGGCACCGTGGGACGACGGCCGCGCCGTACCTCGTCGTCCACGGGGGACATCCCGGTGAGCGGGACCACGAGGCAGGCGCCGCGAGTGCGTGATAGCTGGCGATAATGTTTTCTTACAACCAGGACTACAGCGCGAACCGGCGGCGCGGTGCTTCACTTGACGCACACAACAGCACACCGGAGTCCCCGGCGGTCGGTTCGTTTCCCAGTGCGGCCGACCTGCCGGAGTTCCCCTGCGGCACGGGGAACACGCGAAAGCCGGCCCGTGCGGCGTCAGCCACCCCCGATGACCCCGCACGGGCCGGCTCCCCCGGTCGATCACCGGGCCGGCTCGATTTCCGACCGTTCAGAGAACGGACCAGGACGAGTACTTCTGCAGTCCGTACAGCAGCGGCGTCCGGTCGGCCGCGACCGGGTGCTCCACGCGGAACACCTCGCCGAACACCACGGTGTGGTCGCCGGCGGAGACCGTCCGGCTGATCCGGCAGTCGGCGATCGCGTGGGCGTCCTCGGCCAGGTGCGGACCGGCCGACTCCGGGTCGGCCGACCAGCGCACCAGGTCGAACCGGTGCGGGGTTCCGGAGGCGAACAGATCCGCCGCCGCCCTGGCGCGGGCATGCAGCAGGTTCACCGCGAACGTGGAGCGGCGCAGCATCGCCGCCAGGGTGGGGCTCCCCTCCCGGAGGCATACGAGCAACGTCGCCGGCTCCACCGCGACGCTGCACACCGACGAGCACGTCATCCCCCACGGCTGCCCGTCGAGGTCCGACGTGGTCACGATGGCCACACCGCTGGGGAACGTCGACATCAGAGAACGGAACTGCGCGGGAGCGACCGCCGTCGCCGTGGTGGAGCGCCCCACGGCGCCACCCTCCACTGTGGAGTCCATCATGGCCACTTGCCGCCTTCCGCTGCCAGGGCCGCCACTTTCCGGCGGCGCACCGTACTTCGTTCGAGCAGGGCGTAGCACGGTCCGGTCATCGCCGTGGTCACCAGCGCCATGACCACCAGCGCGAGGAACACCGGCGCGGTGAGGATCCCGGCGCTGTACCCCGCCTGGAGCACCACCAGTTCGGTCAGGCCCCGGGTGTTGACCAGGACCCCGATGCGCGCCGCGTCGGAAGCCGGCGCACCGCCGAGCCGGGCCCCGAGGTACCCGCCGCCCATCTTGCCGACGATGCCCAGGACGGTGGCGAGCACGATCGCGAACCACGGCGTCGCGCCGAGCTGTCCGGAGAACACGTTGATCCCGGTGACCACGAAGAACACCGGCACCAGCAGGCGTCCGACCCGCGTCACCACGCGCACCACGTCGTGCCATCCGTCGGCGGGGATGGCGAGCCCGACCAGCAGGGCGCCGAAGATCTCGGTCACCCCCTGTTCCTGGAACGCCCAGGAGCCCAGCAGCCCGGCCGCCCCGACCAGAACGGCCGTGAGCCGGCCGAAGCGGTCCCGGAACTCCGTCACGGCGGCGGTGCGCAGCAGCCGTCCGAGGCAGAACATCGCCAGCAGCCCGGCGGCGACCACGGTGGCGAGCCGCGGCACGCCACCCGCCCCGCCCGCGGCCAGTCCGAGCGCGAGCGCGAGCAGCAGCCAGGCGACGACGTCGATGATCATCGCCGCGGTCATCGAGAGCTTGCCGACCGGCGTGTCGAACAGCTCCCGCTCCTCGAGGATGCGCGCGAGCACCGGCACAGCGGTCACCGACAACGAGACCGCGAGCAGCAGCACGAGCGCCGCGGTGGGCGCGGTGCCGCGCAGCGCCGGATCGGCCACCACCGCCACCGCGAATCCGCAGCCTGTCAGGAGCGGGATGACCAGGGCGCCCGCGGTGGTCCAGCCGATCAGCCGGCCCCGGGCCGAGGCGGTCGTACGACGAAGTTCGTGCGCGACCCCGACCAGGAACAGGACCAGTCCGACGTGCCCGGCGAAGCGCAGCCAGCTGACCGTCTCCGCGGGCAGCAGGGTCTGCCTACCACCGAGGGAGAGCAGGATCGGACCGATCGCGAGCCCGAAGGCTATCTCCGCGATGACGGTGGGCTGCCGCAGCAGGCGGGCCACCGCGCGGCCGACGAACGCGACCAGGAGCACGGCCAGCAGCGCGAGCACCACGTGGACGGTCCCGGCCGCGAACTCGGCTGCGTTCATCGCGCCGAGCCCGCCTTCCGCTGCTCCGGGGGAAGACCGTGCAGGTGGGCGAAGTACGCGTACTGGCTGGGCAGCTTCTCGACCAGCGCGGCCGCCTGATCGGCCACCAGCTGGAACTCCCGGTCCGCCGCGGTGCCGTCGAGCTTGCCCAGCACGGGCAGCGGCTGCACCGGCAGCCCGCCCAGACCGAGGATGATCGCGCGGTAGGAGTACGACTCGAAGCCGTGGTAATGCGGGTAGATCGAGTCCTGGTCGGGCAGCTTGACCTTCCACTGCTCCAGGCGCTCGGCCAGGCCGTCGGGGATCGCGCGGGTCTTGGTGTCCTTCCAGTACTGGTTGTCGGCGCGGCCCGAGGCGTACCAGTGCAGCACCATGAACTCCCGCAGGCCGTCCATGACGTGCGCGGCCTGCCGGTTGTAGGTGTTGCGGAGCTGCTCGTCCGTATCCTCCTGTCCGACGGGGAAGTTCTTGACCAGCTGCTCGATGCCGTTCTGGATGATGAAGATGCCGGTGGACTCCAGCGGCTCGACGAACCCGTTGGAAAGGCCGATCGCCACGCAGTTCTTCACCCAGGCGCGCTCACTGCGGCCGATGCGCATCCGGATGTGGTTGGCGGTGACGCCGTCCGCCGCCGGGCCCACGAACTCGCGCAGCGTGCGCTCGGCCTCCTCCGGGGTGGCGTAGTCGCTGGCGTACACGTAACCCGTGCCGAGCCGCTCGAACAGCGGAATGGTCCAGACCCAGCCCGCCTCCTTCGCGGTGGCGGTGGTGGCGGGACGGATGCCGTGCTGGGCCATGTCGACCGGCACGCGCAGCGCCACCGCGCTGTCGTTGGGCAGGTGGTCCTGGAAGGAGATGAACGGCTCGTCGAGCGCCTTGTTCACCAGCAGGCTGCGGAAGCCCGTGCAGTCGATGAAGAGGTCGCCGTGGATGTCACCCTGCTCGCGGGTGCGCACGTGGTCGATCGCGCCCTGGTCGTCCAGCGCGACGTCCACCACGTCGTCGAGCACGTGCCGCACTCCGCGCGCCACGCCGCGACGCGTCAGGAACTTCGCCAGCAGCGCCGCATCGAAGTGGTACGCGTAGGGGAACTGGGTGTTCTGCTCGGTCAGCGTGGTGCGGTGCTCTTCGCCCCGTTCGAATGTGCTGTCGAAGAGCGAGTTGTCCAGGTAGCGGGGAGAGCTCTGCGCGTCGCACATCGAAGCGATGAGGAAGGAGTCCTTGTCGAACCGCTCGGTCGGCTTCTTCTGCACCCACCAGTCGGTGAGCGGGAAGCCGTCCACGACGCGGTTGCGTTCGAACGGGTGGTAGAAGGTGTGGCCCGGCTCGCGCCAGTCCTCGAACCGGACGGCCAGTTTGTAGGTGGCATTGCACTCGGGCATCCACTCGTGCTCTTCGATGCCCAGGTAGTTGAAGAAGTGCCGGATGGTGCTGAAGGTGGCTTCACCCACCCCGATCGAGGGCACGTTCTTCGATTCGACGAGGGTTACGGCCATCCGGTCGCCGAATGCCGCGTTCAGATAGGACGCCGTCATCCAGCCCGACGTACCGCCACCGACGATCACCACGCTGTTCACCATGTAGGCCCCTTAGTCCACTGCTGATGAATGTGGGTCGAGCCTCTCGGAACCGCCGGCGCGCAGCCATGTCTTTGACCGACGGGTGAAACTGGGCGGTCAGGAGCGCTGTAGGAGGCAGCACGGGTGGGTCCAGGAAGCGGCGCGGGCGGGTCTCGAGCGGCGCGGGCGGCTCGGTGGCGGCACGGCTGCAGGGTAGGCGGTCAGGAACGCAGGTACGTCAGCACGGCCAGCACGCGGCGGTGACCGTCGTCCTCGGACAGGCCGAGTTTGAGGAAGATGCTGCCGATGTTCTTGGCGACGGTGGGCTGGCTGACGTGCAGCGCCGCCGCGATGGCCGCGTTCGTGTTCCCCTCGGCCATCAGGCCCAGCACGTCCCGCTCCCGCACGGTGAGCCGGCCGAGCGGCTCGTTCATCTGCCTGCGCCGCAACAACTGGCGGACGACCTCCTGGTCGATGACCGTGCCGCCCGTGGCGACGCACTCGATCGCCGCCAGGAACTCGGCCACCGCGCCGATGCGGTCCTTGAGCAGGTAGCCGAGGCCGCCGCGGGAGTGCTCACCGGACTCCAACAGCTCGCACGCGTAGTCCGTCGCGGCGTACTGCGTGAGCACCAGGACCGCGAGCTCCGGGTGGCGACCGCGCAGATCCATCGCCGCCCGCAGGCCGTCGTCGTTGAAGTCCGGCGGCATCCGGACGTCGGTCACCACGATGTCCGGCCGGTGCTTCTCGACCGCCTCGATCAGGTCGCGGCTGTCGCCGACCGCGGCCACGGTCTCGTGCCCGAACCGCTCCAGCAGTTCGACCAGTCCCTCCCGCAGCAGGACGGCGTCCTCGGCGAGCACTATGCGCAATCGGGTGTTCGCCACGGCAGCTCCACGACTAGTTCGGTTGGTCCGCCGGGCGGGCTGAACAGCTTGAGCCTGCCCCCCACCACGGCGACGCGATCGGCAAGGCCCTGTAATCCGCCGCCGTCCTCGGGCCTGGCGCTGCCCACGCCGTCGTCGGCGACGCGCAGCACCAGGCGGTCCCCCTCCCGGCAGCCGGTCACCCGCGCCGTGCGGGCGCGGCTGTGCTTCACCACGTTGGTCAACGCCTCCTTCACCGCGAAGTACGCCACCGTCTCCACGGCGGGCACGAGGCGCTGCGGCATGGTGATGTCGACGTGCACCGGCACCGGGCTCCGGTCGGCGACCTCGGCCACCGCGGCCGGAACGCCGCGGTCGGTCAGCAGCTGGGGGTGGATGCCGCGGATCAACTCCCGCAGGTCCGCCAGTACGCCTTCGGCCTCCCTACGGGCCTTGGACACCAGCCGCGCACGGTCGGACTGCTCCTCTTCGAGACCGTGCTCCATGATGCCCAGCGTCATGATCAGCCCGACCAGCCGCTGCTGCGCGCCGTCGTGCAGGTCGCGCTCGATCCGCTTGCGCTCGGCCTCGAACGCGTCCGCCAGGCGGATGCGCGACCGGGTGAGCTCCTGTACGCGAGCGACGACCTCGGCCTCCCGCGGCGCCAGCAGCAGGCGCACGAACGCGGTCCGGCCCGCGGCCAGCGCGGTCACCACGTAGGCCACCACCGGCAGCAGAGCGAAGCCGAGGAACACCACCAGCACCCGGTCGAGCGGGGCGGAGACGTGCCAGTAGCCGAGAATGACCAGCGGGCCGAGGTCGACGAAGGGCTCCACGAAGGGGGCGGCGATGAGGATGAGCACGCTCCCCAACAGCAGGACACCGCCGAAGTCGATCAGCGGCAGCACGGCCGTCAGGGCGATCGCATAGCTGAACTCGCGCCAGGTCGCCGCCTCGCCGATGCGCAGCCACAGCCACGCCTTCAGGCCGGGCGCGTCCGGGGCCACGTGGGGGTTGCCGACGGGCTCGGTGTCCACCATCCGCAGGCGGAGGCGTTCCGCCGCGGCGACCGGCATGCCGATCACGGCGGCCAGGAGCACCACCGCCACCAGCTGGGCGTACCCGGGCAGGTTGTCGATGAAGAACAGCCCGTTCATCGCGGCGCCCGCGATCAGGAACACGACGAGCGCACCGCACAACAGATAGCCGAGCGACCGCCACGGCCAACTGGACGTCAGCAGCGCGCGCGGGCCGCGGGCCAGCGCCTGTCGGCAGTTCATCGGGGACGCGGCCGGCGGGCACGCACGCGCGGACGCCCGTCGGCCGGCACCCGGATTCGAGATCAACAAGACGCGACGCCGGTGCAGAGTTCCACGGGCCGTAGCCAACACCGGGGGCGCGCAGGCCCACAAGGCCGCCGTCAGGAACTTTCCCCACAATTCAAAGGGGTTGTCCGTACGGGAAACAGCTGCACCTGCGGCAGCCCGGCGTGCTCGGCCGGGGCGAGAGCCGCGAGCACGGCAGACGCGCATGTCTCTCGGCCGATCCGCCGCGACCCGGCCGGGCTGCCGACGGTGAATTCAGGCGATGATCCGTGACCGGGATTCGGTCGCCGTGAACACCCGGCGGATGTCTCGGATCAGGTTGACCCGTTTCAGCCACCGGTCTGTTCCGTCGTACCTCGGCTCGAACGGCTCCCGTCCGTGCACGACGCGGTAATTGTCGAGGAATATCGCGTCACCGGGCTCCAGCACCACCCTTTCCACCGCTTCGGAGACGTACGTGTACAGCTCGGCTATGGCCTGCTGTGCGGTGTGGTCGTCCTCCTCTGCGGCGCAGGTGTCGTCGAAGTCGATACGCAGGTAACGCAGTTCGGGCGGCCCGAACAGGATCGCGTCCACGTCCGCCGCCCCGCTGGAATGCCCATGCGGCCCGACGTGCGACTGGTCGGGGCGGTGGCGGAATCGCTTTTCGGACAGGACCTCGGACAGCCGCGCCGGCAGGTCGAGACGGTCGGCGCGCACCACGGTGGTGCCGATCCGGTCCGGGTTGCGCAGGCAGGAGAGCGCCACGTAGTCGCAGCGGCACTGGTGGAAGGCGTCCTCGGTGTGCAGCGACAGCGGGGCCGTACTGCTGCCGCTGGTCTCCGAGCGCTCCATGCCGGGCGCCGGGCACACGTCGTGCACGATGCGGCCGTTCTGCTGGTTGCCCCAGGCGAACGGGTCGCCGAGAACGGCACTGCACAGCATGAGCACGACCTCCTCCCGGCATCCGGCGCCGGTCTTCTCCGCCATGTCCCAGCCGGTCGGGGTCGGCTCGAGGTCCCGGCTCAGCGGCAGCCCCGACAGCACCGCCACGTCGGTCTCGTCCGACTGGATCCGCCGGAAGAAATGACGGACCCGGATGGGCAGCGACTCCGCCGCCGACTTGGCGTGCGAGGCGAACTGAACGGGGTCCCATCGGCCGTACTCGTCGAGCACTTCGTCGACGAGCCCTTCGATCTGCCTGCGCTCGTTGGGTTCGATGACAAGCCTTTTCACAAGCCTTCCTTCCGTTCCGTCGGCCGTGGAATTGCCGGTATCGCGGTACCGCCACCGACGATCACAACGCCGCCGACCCCTTGGTCCACCGCTGATGAACCTGGTCGAGCCTCTCGAAATCGCCGGCGCGCAGCCATGTCTTTGACCGACGGGTGAAACTGGGCGGTCAGGAGCGCACGGTGATCGATCACGATGCACGCGCGCAGGGCTTCGCGCGGAACGCGGTCGGCCGGAAACCGACGCGGCGACGGTCCGGGTGCGATCGAACCGGCTACGGGAGCAGGCCGCCCACGAGTTCCGACAGGGCCGCCGCCAGCGCGAGAAGGCCGGGGCCGGCGGGGCCGCCCGGCTCGGACATGTACGCGTCCCGGCGGATCTCGACCATCAGTGCGCCGACCCGGCTGTCCTTGCCGTAGTACCTCAGCGGCACGTACGTGCCGCTGAAGGGGCTGTCGAGCCCCGTGCCGCCGAAGCCCGCGAACGCCTTCTCGGCTGCGGCGAGGAGGCCGTCCGGGGTGTGGAAGGGGTCGGTGCCCAGGCAGATCGGCGGCCGGGGGCCGTCGGCGTGCAGTTCGTACGGGAGGGGCTTCGTCGGGTACGAGTGCACGTCGATGATCACGGCTCGTCCGACGGCCTCCAGCCGGTCCTCCACGGCCCGGGTCATCGCCTCCGCGTACGGGTGGAAGTAGCGGTCGATCAACGGCCGGCCGTCGAAGCCGTCGGGACGTAGGCGCTCCCCGTGGGTGGTGCGCGTGTAGACCGCTCCCATGCCTGCGGCCAGCATCTCCTCGCGTTCGTCGGGGAAACGCTCGGGGTCGACGACGAGACGGGACAGCCCGTTGACGAACCGCCACGGCGTGACGGCGGACCCGGCCGCAGCCGCTGCCGCGATGTCCGCGGTGTGGGAGTCGGTGATGTGATCCAGCTCCTGCCCGAGCGCCCGGTCGTCCAGCACGATGCCGTTGCGGACGGGCTTCGGAATGACGCGCGAGGAGTGCGGTACGTGCAGGATCACCGGCGACGCGGCGGCGCCGGGAAGGAGCTGGAAGGATCCGGGTGAGTGGTTCATGTGTGACTCCTCGGGTTGTCGGAAGGCGCTTCATCCACGTCGGCGAGGATGACGCAGGGGTCCGACACTCCGACACTCCGCCCCTCCCGGCTCGCGGTCACCGGTGTGTCGCCGCTGTGGGAAGGACGCCTTCGTGCCGGTTCCGCAAGCGGACGCCGCGGGGCGGTCCCGGCGGTGCCGGGCGACCGCTGCCCTCGGTCGTTGCCGCAGCATGGCAAACGCATGGCGACCGCATGGCAGTCGTGGCATCAGCGGCCGTGGGGGCGCTGCGACGTCTAGGATCCCCGGCACGTGTCTCCGTCGTTCCGCGCCGGCCCTCCCTCTTCCGCCAAGGACCATGATCCGCCATGAGTGTTTCCGCAGCCCTGAGCGTGGGCGAGGCGTTCTCCCGACGCCACGAGCTGACCGTCGTCGACGTCCGCACTCCGGGCGAGTTCGCCTCCGGCCACCTGCCCGACGCCGTCAACATCCCCCTCGACGGCATCGGGCGGGCACTGCCCGATCTCCGGCAGGCCGCGCGTCGCAGGCCGCTGCTGGTGGTCTGCGCTTCCGGTGCCCGGGCGGAGAACGCCGTTGCCACCTTGTCCTCCCACGGCGTCGACGCGTCGAGCCTCACCGGCGGCACCGCCGCCTGGACATCCGCGGGGCACCGGCTCGACCACCCAGCAGGCCGTCAGCGGAACGTCTGGGCCATGGAGCGGCAAGTCCGTTTCACCGCGGGCTCCGTCGTGCTTCTCGGCCTGGCCCTCGGCTTCCTCGTCCACCCGGCCTTCCAGTTGCTGTCCGCGGGGATCGCGGCCGGCCTGGTCTTCTCCGCCCTCAGCAACACCTGCGGCATGGCGGTCGTGCTCGGCAGGCTTCCCTTCAACCAGCGGGGCAAGGCGCCCTTGGACGGCGTCCAGGGCGGCGGGGGGGGGGGGGGGGGCGCGCGCGGGGGCGCCGGCGGGGGGGGGGCAGGGGGC